>JAPPMM010000018.1 GCA_028819075.1 Gammaproteobacteria bacterium | reverse complement strand
TACATGGCTTTACAGGATACTATGGAACGATACGGGACAACATCGGCGTGCATGACGACGTACTTCCGCTCGAAGTCCATTAGCAGGGCCCGGGGACCGGAACTGAGCCCCTCCTCCAGCAGGGCCTGGAAGCGATCGCTGCTCAAGCTGTCGATGCGACCGAGGATGGACGCGATCGCGATGTCACCTTCCTGACGCCATTTGACATCGATCCTCATGATGGTCTCCTTTGGTAGTGAGTCGCCAACAAACTAATGGTCATCAGCCGCGCGTCCACTCCACGCTGCGTTCCCACAATTCGCACGCCAGCGCTTCGTCGCGCGCCTGCGCGCTCGGGCTCTCCTCCCGCTGGACGTGGAAGTACCGGCCTGTCACGTTGTCCCGGGAGGGGTCCTCGACGAGATTCATCACGGCCTTCCCGCCCACATCCGGACTCGCCATGAACCAGGTGAAGGGAAGGATCAGCAGGCGCGCGGCCAGCGACGTTTTCTTCCAGATCTCCGTCGCCAGCACGCCGGGATGCACTGCGTTGGCCGTGACTCCCCGGGTGCCCCAGCGCCGAGCGGTCTCGGAGGTGAAGAGGACGTTGGCCAGCTTCGAGTCGGCGTAGGCCTGTAGCGCCCCCTCCCAGGCACGTCCGCGCGCGATGTCCTCGAGCCCCGCCCGCCGCAGATCCCCGCTCTGGTGCCCCCGCGAGCTCACGTTCACGATTCGTCCGCGCCCGGACTCAAGTCGCTCGCGCAGAAGGCGGGTGAGCAGGAAGTGTCCGAGGTGGTTGGTGGCGAAGGTGAGCTCGAATCCCTCAGGTGAATGCACGCAATGCGGCCGTGTGACGCCGGCGTTGTTGACCAGGATGTCGATCGCCGGGAGCCGGGCAGCGAGCCGCTCAGCCAGGTCGCGTACATCCTCCTGCCGGGAGAGGTCCGCGAGCTCGAGTTCGATCCGGGGCCCGGCCGCCGCGCTCCCCCCCAACTCCGTCAGCGCCCGTTCCCCGCGTTCGCGGCTGCGGCACACCATCGTGACGTGGGCGCCCGCCTGAAGGAGCATTTCGGTCGCTGACCGGCCTACTCCCGAGTTGGCCCCGGTCACGATCGCGACCTGCCCCTTCAGGGAACGGGACATACGGCGTCCCCCTATCTCTGACACGACAGGTTTCGGCGGACGCGCAGGCGCTTCAGCTGCCGTCCTGCGCCGCGCTCCGCTCACGCTCCTCCCCGAAGTGCTCGGCGAACCAGTCGAACATGCGCTGCCAGTGGTCCACGAAGTCGGCCTCGGTGCTCGCGCGCCCGGCGCCGTGGCCGCCAGCGGTGTAGTGCACCCACACCACCTCCTTCCCCAGCCGCCGCAGCGCGTAATACATTTCCCGCTGGTTGGTGGCCGGCACGTTCCAGTCGCCCTCGCCCGAGAGCATCAGCAGCGGCGTCTCGATCCGGTCGGCGAACATGACCGCCGAGTGCGCGATGTACTTGTGCGGCTGCTCCCAGAGCGTCGCCCCGATGCGGTCCTGCCCCACCTCGGCAGCCGCATAGTTGCGCGTGGTGATCTTCGGCGAGTCCCCCAGGAAGGAGATGATGTTCACCTTGCCGGACACGTTGGCGGCCGCTGCAAACCGGTCGGTCTGGGTGATGAGCAGGTTGGTCGCGTAGCCCCCGTAGCTCTGCCCGTACACGCCCACCTTCTCCGGGTCGACCAGCCCGCGCTCGATGATCTTGTTGATCGCGTTGGGCACCGCCTTCAGCCAGGCCTCGCCGGGGAAGCCCTCCTCGAAGCGGACCGAGGGCCGGAACCCGAACCATCCCTGGGCGGTGATCAGGTTCATGTTCTCGTTGAACCCGTTGTCGAAGTACTCCTCGTAGATCTCCGCCACCATGGGATAGGCGCGCCCCGGCTCGTAGTTGGCCGGATAGTACAGGATGCCGTAGAGCGTGTTGCCGTCGACATCCAGGTACTCGACGAGCTCGCTCCGCGTCAGCGCCACGCCCTCGAGCCCGGGATTCGCGTCGGTCAGCTGCCGGGGTGACGACCCGTCCCCGCGCGCGACCCAGATCTCGTTGGGGTGGTCGCCGTCCGACATGGCGTAGACGAGCGTCGCGCCATCCTCCGAGACGTTCCAGGACCGGTAGAGGCCGGCATCCACCATCAGCGTTTCGATGTCGCCGGACGCTGTGTCGAGGCGCTTGAGGCCGCGCTGCCAGCGGTCCGGGGCCGAGTAGCTGAAGTAGAGATACCGGCCATCCTCTCTCCACCCCTGGAGCTGGCGGCGCGGGCGCTGGTCTTCATCCACTTCAAGCTCGAGAAGCGTACGCATGTTGCCGCTGCCGAGATCGAGGAGGTGCCAGGCGTCCTGCGAGCTGAGGAGGAGCTGGTCGCCGGACGGATTCCAGCGCTCGACGGCGAAGCGGAGTCCGTCGGAATCCGACTCGTCATCGTCGGAATCGGGACTGTCGAGGCCTGTGCCGGCACCGGCTGCGTCGCCAGCGCCGGAGTCGTCTGCAAGATCTCGATGACGCTGCGTCACATCCACCGCCTCGTCCTCGTCCAGCCGCCGCACGAAGACGGAGCCCTCATCGGCATACGCGAAGGCGTCGCGGGCGTCGTTCCAGGCTACGTTCAGGCGCTCCTCGCCCGTGTCCCTGAGCGAGACCGGATCTCCACCGGCCGCGAGATCGAGCCGGAAGAGTTCGTACTCGGTGCCGTCCCGGCGAGTGTACGACGTCTTCGTCCGCGCGGCTGTCGAAAACGTGATGTAGGATCCGTCCTCCGAGAAACCCGGATCGACCGGGGTCACCTCGGAGAGAACCTCGCGCACCGTGCCGTCGACGACCGACACGAGCACGGTCTCCTGCTGGTTGGCGAGGTTCCTCACCCGGTCCCAGGCCAGGAAGTCGTTGCGCGAGTCCTGCACGATCACGGCCGCATCCGTGAGGGAGTGGAAGGCCGCGCGCGCCTCCTCCGCCCATCCAGCGGGGCGAAGCCCGAGCAGAACGCGGGCGCCATCCGGCGACCACACCAGCGGCGAGGAGGACGCGATCTCCTTGTCGGTGCGCAGCGTGACGGTCCTGCTCGCGCTGGTGACCGCGTCGAAGATGCGGAGCCGGTACTCACCGTCTTCGACCATGAAATAGGCCAGCCGCCCTCCGTCCGGCGACCAGGCATAGCCGCGCAGCTGCCCGAGTTCGGCCTGAACCCAGGTGGGATCTCCGGTCCGCGTGTCGATCACCATCAGCCGGGTCGACACGGGCGAGATGTAGGTGGGATCGCCGAAGCGCTGGTGGTCGACGTCGGTCCGGTCCCGGCGGGACGTGAGCGTCACGGCCACCCGGGCGCCGTCCGCCGTCACCGCCGCGATGCCTGGGGTGCGCACGTCGAGGGCGATCTCCGGGGTGAAGGCCTGCTGGGCGGCGGCGATCGCAGGGACCGCCAGGGTCGCCAGCGCCACCAGTACCGCACCGCAGGCGGCGGCGAGGCCGGTGGGTGCGCGTTCGGCGTCGCGGGATGCGCGGACGATTGAAGAGGGAAGGGCCAAGAGCCTGCGAAAAGCAGTGAGGCGTCGAGCAATACTCATGGTCGGGATCGCTTCCGAGGGGTGAGACGAGTTCCGGAGCTTGAACGTACGTGCTGGCTGCTCAGGCGCGAAAGCGGATGCGCTCAGGCGTGCCAGACCATGCTCACAACGGAGTTCCGGAGGTGCCCGGGCGGAGTCCACGAGCGGCTGCCACTACACCGCGATCAACTCGCGGCCGCTGAACTCACCTGTTGGCTGGTGTGTCCTCCCTCACTCCCATCCCCCCAAAGGCACAACATCGCATAGCCCCAGTCGATGCGTTCGCCCGTCCACAGCGAGTCCCCGGTCCAGGCGTCGATGCCGTCCTGGCCGTGCCAGCGACCCAGACCGAAGTCCGGGGTGGAAGACACCGGGAACGCGCGCGAAGACATCGGACGTGCCCTCGCGGCGTCGCGGGGCACCAGGCCGCCGATGTCCGGGGAGGCGGGCACCACTGGCACTGGAGTGCGCAACGGGTTGAGGAAGCGCGGGACTCCCCACTCGCCCATCTCCACCCGCCAGCCCCCTTCGTGGGCCGCGCGGTGGTGGAAGGGACACACGAGCACCAGGTTGTTCATCGCCGTCTCTCCGCCCTCGGCCCACGGCGTGATGTGATGGGCGTGGGTGCGCGCGCGTGAGTCGCATCCCGGGAAGCGGCACCCGCCGTCGCGGGCCTCCAGGGCCTTGCGCAGGCGCCAGCCCACGGTCCTCCGGCGGCGCCCGACATCCAGCACGGAGCCGTCGTCCGCACGCGCGATGGGCACGACCTCGGCGTCGCACGCGAGCCGCGAAGACGTTTCAGCTGAAACGCCACAGCCCTCTTCAGTGACCAGCAGGGCCGACACTTCCTGCTCCTGCTCCTCGCGCTTCTGGTGCTCCTGATGCTCCTTCCGCTCCTGATGCTGCTCCCCTTTGAACGAGTGCACCACGAGCTGCACCTGAGGCTGCACGCGCTCCTCGAGCCACAGCCCCAGGGTGTCGGCCCGGCGTTGTACCGGCGTGGTCAGGTGCTCGGTCTCGGCGCTGCGCTCGGCGCGGTAGAGCCGGCCTTCCGCTACCTCGAGCGCCTTGACGAGCAGCGCGCCCACCTCCGGGTTGAGCCGGCCCCGCACTTCGTAGCTGCCCTCGTCGGTGAGCCACACCGAGAGGCCGCGGCGCTCCGCACGGGCGACCTCCGACGAGTCGCCCCGGTCCAGGCGGCGCCAATGGCGCACCATGCGCTCCACGTGCGCGGTGGTGCCGTGGCGCGCGAAGTCGAGGAGTTTCTCTTCGTTTTCCGGGTTGGCGATGCGGGTCAGGGCCCGCACCTTCGAGTACGAGAGTTCTCCCTTGGCGAAGGCTTCGGGAATCAAGGACAGGGACGGGAGGCAACGGGCGACGCGCATCTTCTCGCGGGCGGGACCGAGCGAAATGCCGGTGCGCCAGGAGAGCCAGTGGGCGCAGGAGCGGAATCCCTGCCAGCGTTCCTCTTCCTCGTAGACCCTCAGCAGGCAGAGGAGCCGGTACGTGGCCGCGGTGATGTGGGCGCAGAGAAGAGCGATCTCGTCGCCGAGCGGATCGAGGTCGGGCCTGAGCCCTCTGGAGATGGGCGTGACCGAAGCAGGCGCGGGTGGAACGAGCGCGCTCGCGGCGGGCTGGCCTGAGGGGGAACGGGTGGGCGAAGAAGGAACCGGGGCAAGTGCGGCTGGAGCGGGGGCGGCAGTGGACATGGTCGTCTGATTCCGGGGGCTCTGGGATGATCGGTTACTGGCTCACCTCCTTATACACCAATATTCGGTATTTGTTCGGGTTGCTGTCGAAATCCTCTTCCCACCTCGGGCCTAGGCCTCGGGTCTTTCCGCTGTCGTCGGCACCCAGTCACGCGCTCGCAGCCAAAGACCGACTGCGGCGCAGACGAACGAGGCCGCCCAGACGAAATACCCGCCTTGGAGCGAGGCCGAAAAACCCGCGCTGCTGCGCGGCAACGAGAGGTCCGTTTCAAGGAGGTACAACCCCATCAGGCCGATGCCCCCGGCCAGCCATCGTCCACCACGGACTCGTCCCCGCCAAAGCGCCGGCAACGTCAGCAGCATCGCCAGGTTGCAGAGCGCGTGGCGAAACCCACCTTCGGTGACAGCTGCCCAGAAGACCTCGTATCCCGTCAGTGACAACACCTGAACGGACTCGCGGGTGAATTCGAATCGGAGCGCCGGAAGCAGGAACGACAGTGCGAACAGCGCCCATCCGAACACCAGGGCGCGGCGCCACCTGAGCGCGCCGGCCCTCGCGAACTCCCTCGACAGGACAGAAGTCTCTCCCAATTCGTCGCGCGCGATCGCGAAGGCCCGCGCCGGGGTCAGCCGCTGGTCCAGCTCCAGCTCCAGATCGACGCGAATCCGCAGGTGGTCTTCCAACTCATCCAGTTCGCGCAGGGATAGGGACGACCTCCGGATCTGGTGCTCCCGCCAGCGCTGAACCTCCTGGTCCAGGTCGAACATGATCTGCTCCCGTCGCTAGGCGGATGCCCGGCGCGGCTCCGCCGACGCCCACTCGCGGTCGCGGATCCACAGGCCAGCAGTCGCGCAGGCGAACGAGAGCGCCCACGCCCAGTATCCGATGCCCAGATCGGCGAGGTAGTGGACGGTGCTCGTTACCGGGTTTGGCGCTGGCCAATGGAACGGCGGACCACCATTCAACGAGACGGAAGCAGGCCAGAGGAGATTCGTGACCCCGATCAGCAGTAACGCAAGACCCGCCAGTCCGACGATTCCCCGCAGCCAGCGACCCTGAGATCGGTCCGAGCCGAGACCCCCGACCAGAGCCACGACCATCAACAAATTGGGACCCAGCGCCAGGAGTGTTGACGAAAGTTCGCCGTCGGCGAGCAGGCGCAAGACCGCCTCGTACCCGTAGCGGGGCACCATCCCATCCGCGGTCTGGAGCTCGGCTACGATGACCGGCAAAAAAAAGGAGGCCCCGAACAACACCCCGGCGACCGCCATCAGGCCTCGCCACCTCGGCCTTCCCGCCCTCGCAAACTCGCAGGACAGCGCTCGCCCGCCGCCGAGTTCATCCCAAGCGAGCGCGAAGGCCTGTTGCGGCGAGCGTGCGGTATCGAGTTCCAATTCCAGTTCCACTCGCGCCCTCAGATGATCCTCGAGCTCGTCGAGTTCGCGCGGGGACAGCGACGACCTCCGGATCTCCTGCCGCCGCCAACGTCGGATTTCCCTGTCCAGTTCACACATGACCGCCTCCCCAGGACATCTCGAGGGCTCCGTGCACCGCCCGCCAACTCACCCGGTCGCGCGCCAACTGGCTCTTGCCGCGGACGGTCAGCCGGTAGTACTTGCGCCGCCGTCCCTCGTCGGTGAGTTCCCAGCGGCCCGCGATCAAGCCATCGCGTTCAAGCCGATGGAGCAGCGGGTAGAGCATCCCGTCCGACCACTCGAGTTCTCCGCCGGAGAGCACCTTCACCTGCTTGAGGATCTCGTAGCCGTAGCTCTCGTCGCCCGCCAGGATCGAGAGCACCATGGGGCGCGACGAAGCAGCCACGAGCTCCTTGTACACCGGCTTCTTCATCCGATCGCTCCAATACCATGAAGTGCTATATACCCTATATTACAAGGTATCGGCGACCCCTGCAAACGGCAGGCATGACTGGGCCTGTTTCGCGGCGCATCAGGCGGCGGAAAAGGCGGTCAAGGCGCTCCACATGGCCTAGGGTCACGAGGCCATGGCCCATCATTCGGAGGTGGGAATAGTCCCCTTCTGCGCGCGCAGCCTGAATGCGACGGTCGCGCACGCGAAGGACGCCACCCACACGTAGTAGCCGATCTCAAGCGTGGACCCCCCGTCGTCGGCGACCCACCACAGCCAGTACCCCAGGTTGAACACCGCAGCGGCGGCCAGGACGATCACGGGCCACCTCTCGCGCGCGGACCACTTTCCATGAAAGGCAGTGGCCACCATGAGCAGGTTGGTGAGCGCGCTGGTTATCCCGAGGATGCCGCCCCAGCCAAAAAGCGCATACAGGAAGGCTTCCCAGCCGGGCGTGAGGTTGGTGCGCTGCGCCATGAGCGAACCGGCCGAACCGGAGACCGCACCCGCCTCGGGCATGATCGACGAGGCGGCAGACGGGAGAGGAGGAGGGGGAGGCGGGACCGTTATGCGGTGGCGATCCGGTATCCCGGACAGTGCCGGCAGCAGGAACGAAACCGCGAACAGCAGCCAGCCGGCAACCAGCACCCGCCGCCAACGGGATGAATTCACGAACCCGGCGGCCCGTCCGGGTGCAGTTCGCACTCCGGAGGCTGAAGCCGGGTCCACGAGAGCGAAGTGATCTGCCAGTCGCCGCCGTCGCGCATGAGGATGAAGGCGTCGGCGCCGCAGTGGCTCAGGTCCTCTCCGACGTAGAAGTCGTACGGCGTCCAGACCGTCGCCAGGTCGCCGCTGATGCGCACTTCGGGATCCCACATGCGCTCGGTCATGCGCGGGCCGTCGGCTTCGAGGCGCGCGACCATACCATCAAGCGTGGATGTCGACGCGGACCGTTCCCCCGCAGCCGATCGCTCCACCGAGTGCATCAGGATGTCGGGATGCAGGATGGCGGTCAGCAACTCCGTGTCCCGTTCGCCGAGCGCGTCGAAGAGCGACTGGACGGTCGCCAGAATCGCCGCCCGGTCGGCATCCGAAGGCATGTGGTCCGTGGATGGCATGGCTTGGGCGACGGGCGCGCCCCCGTCGGCGGCCGACATCATGGTCCCGGCCTCGGGGCCCTCGCCCATTTCGTTGCCGGAAGTGCCGCAAGCGGCAAGCGCGATGACTGCGAGGACGGAAACAGCGGTGTTGCGGATCACGATATGGTTCCTCCCGGAAGATGGCGGGGAATCGGCCTCTCGCAGGGTCGATGCATGGTCCTGCAACGTATTGCCGGCGTGCCCGGCTCGCAGCCCGTGAGGCCGGGGCAAACGACTGGCGTCGGCGGCGCGCCTACCAGAAGACGATGTACAGAGCAGCCGCCCCGGCAATGACGCCTCCGGCCCACAGGCGCCCGCCGGACGCCGGCGTCAGATCCACCGCCGCTGCGGATCGCGGCAGCGTGCGCTCCTCCGTGAGCGGACGGGCCCGCGTCACCGCCAGCATGAACGCGCAGATCACGAGGAAGGTGATCGCCATGTGATGCAGGAACGCGACTTCCGGAAGCAGCCAGAGCAGCAGGCCGTACACCGGCACCCCCAGGACCATTCCGCCGAAGGCCGCCCGCGGCGGCGTCCGGGGCACGAACAGACCGAACAGGAAGGCGGCCACGATCCCCGGCGAGATGAATCCCCAGAACATCTGGATGTACTCGAACACGCTCCCCGCCCGTGCAACCAGCGGCGCCCACAGGCACCCGATCAGCGCCAGGACCGCCGTCGCCACCCGACCGACAGTCATGAGCCTCCGCGACGAAGCCCGCGGGCGCAGGTGCCGCTTGTAGATGTCGACGCTGAAGATGGTCGCGGCCGAATTGAGCATCGAGTCGAGGGAGCTCATCACCGCCCCGAAGAGCGCCGCGAACATGAGCCCGGTCAGCCCCGCGGGCAGTAGCTCGCGCATCATCACCGGATACGCCTGATCCGGATTCGTCACCTGGTCGGCGAACAGCTCCGCGGCCATGATCCCCGGAAAGACGATGATGAAGGGGATGAGCAGCTTGATGAAGCCGGCCAGGAAGATGCCGCGCTGCGCGTCCGCCAGGCTGCGCGCGGCCAGCGTCCGCTGGGTGATGAACTGGTTCAGCCCCCAGTAGAAGATGTTGGGGATCCAGAGTCCGCCGATGAAGACCGCCAGCCACGGCATCTCGGGGTGGTTCCACGGGAGAACGGTGTGCAGCTTGCCCTCGGCCGCCGCGAGAAAGGGCTCCACGCCCCCGATCGCGCGAAAGCCGAGCACCGTCACGAGAACGCCGCCCAGAAGCAGCGCCACGCTCTGGATGAGGTCCGACCACACGACGGCCTTCAGGCCCCCGTAGATGGTGTAGCCGCCGGCCAGAATCCCGATCAGCCAGATGCCCGCCCCGATGTCCAGCCCGAAGATGGATTCCAGGGCCAGCGCCCCCGAGTAAAGCACCGTGGCCAGGGCCACCAGGACATAGGCCGCCATGATGTAGGCCGCCATGAGCGTGCGCGTGCGCGCGTCGTAACGGTATTCCAGGAACTCCGGAATGGTGTAGATGCCGGCCTGGAGAAAGCGCGGCAGGAAGAACAGGCCCACCAGCACGAGCGTGACCGCGGCCATCCACTCGTAGCTGGCGATGGCCAGCCCGAGATCGTACCCGCGGCCCGCCATGCCCACGAAGTGCTCCGTGGAGATGTTGGACGCGATCAGCGAGAAACCGATCAGCCACCACGGCAGATTGCGGCCCGCGAGAAAGTATCCCGCCGCGTCGTGCCTGCCGCGCGAGGCATACAGCGACACCCCGACCACGAGGGCAAGAAAGCCCGCAAAGGCGGCGAGGTCGAGGGGTTGGAAGGTCATGCCCGGGGCTCCGGTTGCGGCATGGGATCGCTATGGTTCGAGGTTAGGTGTCTGCGGCGCTTATGCAAGTGGATCGGCGCCAATTCAGCCATCGTTGACCAATTATCTCGCTGTGGCTAAGACTGGCTATGACCGGCTTGGAAAGTCCGCTAATCTCTCTTTGAACAAGGAGCCTCCAGAGCGGTGACCGGATATCTGTTCGTGGCGCTCGCGGTGCTCGTGGCCGTGGCAGGCTGGCGGGTCCGGCACCGGCTTCGTCACCAGACGCGGAGCAGGGTGACGGATGAGATCGTCCGTCAAATCGAGACGGTCGGCCGCGTAGACGCGGAGGATGTCGAGCCGGTCGACCTGGAGCAAGCGCGGGCCGAAGAGGACGAGTTCTGGGCCCAGACCTGGGACGAGCCTGAAGAGGACTGGTAGGCCCTTGACCCTGACGTAACGTCAGGGTTTAGCTTCCCCTCCATGAACACCGAAACGCTGCCGCCCACAGACCATCGCTCCGGCGATGAACTCCACACCGTGGGCGAGGTCACCGCCTTGGCCAAGGTCACCGTACGCACCCTGCACCACTACGACCGGATCGGGCTGCTGGTCCCGTCCCGGCGGTCCGAGAACGGCTACCGGCTCTACGGCTACGAGGACCTGGAGCGGCTGCGGCAGATCCTGCTGCTGCGTGAACTGGGGTTCGGGCTGGACGCGATCGGGCAGATGCTGGACGCGGGGGCGTACGACCAGCGGCGCGCGCTCATCGCCCAGCGCGAACTGCTGCGCGAGCGACAACACCGTCCAGAGAGAATCATCGCGGGCGTAGACCGCGCGCTCGAGGCGATGTGGGAGGAGAGACCGATGGCGAAGGAACAGATGTTCGAGGGGTTGGAGGACTTCGACCACGAGCAGTACGAGGACGAGGCCCGCGAGCGTTGGGGCGGGACGGACGCCTACAAGGAGTCGATGCGGCGCACGCGGCGCTATTCGAAGGACGACTGGACGCGGATCAAGGTCGAGGGCGAGGACGTGATGGCCCGCCTCGCCGGGCTGCTGGAGGAGGGAGCCCACGCCGCAAGCAGGGCCGCCAGAGGGCTCGCCGAGGAACACCGTTGCCACATCGACCGCTGGTTCTACCCGTGCAGCCACGCAATGCACGCGGGCCTGGCGGACATGTACGTCGCCGATCCGCGATTCACGGAGTACTTCGAGAAGCGCGGAGAAGGGCTGGCATCGTTCTTCCGGGAGGCGATCCTCGCGAATGCGGCGCGACGGAGAAACGTTCCGTAGTCTGAAGCCGTCTTCGAGACCACCTCCGCCTGGTGGATTCGAGACGATGCCCCGGCGGGACGATCTGCTGGCGCTGCTGGACGATGGGTAGTTGGCCGCGGGCGGGGAGCCGCGGATAACCGCCGACTGCGCTACACGTCCAGGTTCTTGACGTACCTGGCGTTCCTTTCGATGAACTCGCGGCGGGGCTGCACGTTTTCGCCCATGAGGCGGTCGAAGAGATCCGCGGCCATGCTGGCGTTGTCGATGTCCACGCGCAGGATGGTGCGCGCCTCGGGATCCATGGTGGTGCGCCACAACTGATCCGGGTTCATCTCGCCGAGCCCCTTGTAGCGCTGGATGCCGACGCCCTTGGCCGCTTCCTTGCCGTTGGAGAATCGCTGGATGTACTCCTCGCGCTGCTCCTCGGAGTAGGCGTAGAACTCGCGCTTGCCCTTGGCGACACGGTAGAGGGGCGGCTGGGCGATGTAGACGTAACCCTGGTCGATCAACCCCTTCATCTGGCGGAAGAAGAAGGTCAGCAGGAGGGTGCGGATGTGCGCTCCGTCCACGTCCGCGTCGGTCATGATGATGATCTTGTGATAGCGCGCCTTGTCGATATTGAAATCCTCGTGGATTCCGGCGCCGATGGCGGTGATGATGGCGCGGATCTCGTCGTTCGAGAGGATCTTGTCGATGCGCGCACGCTCCACGTTCAGGATCTTGCCCTTCAGCGGCAGGATGGCCTGGTACTGGCGGTCCCTGCCCTGCTTGGCGGACCCGCCCGCGGAGTCTCCCTCCACGAGGTAAAGTTCGGTCATCGCGGGATCCGAGAGCGAGCAGTCGGCGAGCTTGCCGGGGAGGATGCCCCCCTCGAGCGCGTTCTTCTTGCGCGCCAGGTCGCGGGCCTTGCGTGCGGCCTCGCGGGCGCGCGCCGCCTGCAGCGACTTCTGGATGATGGCCTTGGCGGCCCTGGGATGCTCCTCCAGAAAGATCTGCAGGTGCTCGTTGACGGTCATCTCGACGGCGCCGCGCACCTCGGAGTTGCCGAGCTTGGTCTTGGTCTGGCCCTCGAACTGGGGCTCGCGCACCTTGACGCTGAGGACGCAGGTGAGCCCTTCTCGCACATCGTCGCCGGAGAGGCTCTCGTCGGCCTTCTTGAAGAGTTTGTTGCGGCGCGCGTAGTCGTTGATGGTGCGGGTGAGCGCGGCCTTGAGGCCGGTGAGGTGGGTGCCGCCTTCGTGCGTGTTGATGTTGTTCACGAAGGTGTGCGTGTTCTCCGAGAAGCCGGAGTCGTACTGGAGGGCCAGCTCGATCTCGGCCTCCTCGCGGCTCACCTCGAACGAGCACACCTCGGGGTGCACCGGCTGGCGCGATCCGCGCAGGAAGGCCACGTACTCGACCAGACCTCCTTCGTACTGGTAGACCTCCTCCTCGTACTGTCCGGGATCCGGCGCCCCGTCCCCCGATCCACGTTCGTCGCGCAGGCTGATGCGCAGTCCGCGGTTGAGGAAGGCCATCTCGCGCAGGCGCCCCGACAGAGTGTCGAAGTTGAAGCGGAGCTCGGTGAGGACCTCGGGGTCCGGCTTGAAGGTGACGCGCGTGCCGCTTCCCTCCGCCGGGCCGACGACCTCCAGGTCGGTCTGCTTCTCGCCGCGTGCGTAGCTCTGGCGGTAAAGCTTGCCGTCCCGCTTGACCTCGACATCGAGCTGCTCGGAGAGGGCGTTCACGACGCTGACGCCGACGCCGTGAAGTCCGCCCGAAACCTTGTAGGTGTCCTTGTCGAACTTCCCGCCCGCGTGAAGCGTGGTCATGGCCACCTCGACCCCGGGCATGCCCTCGACCGGGTGGATGTCGACCGGGATGCCGCGCCCGTCGTCGATGACGGTCACCGAATTGTCGGCATGGATGCGGACATCGACGCGCGTGCAGAACCCCGCCATCGCTTCGTCGATGGAGTTGTCCACGACTTCGTAGACGAGATGGTGAAGGCCCCGCGCCGAAGTCGATCCGATGTACATGCCGGGCCGCTTGCGAACGGCGGACAGCCCCTTCAATACCTGGATTTGTCTGGCCGTGTACTCGGTGTTGTTCGTCGCGTTTTCCTCGGTCATACGGTGCCTTTCGGAGGGGGTAATGCGGGGCGCGGCGGACTACCGCAGGTGACGACCTTCAAGACGTTGTAATCTAGCATTTTTCAGCGTTTTCGGCCATGTCCGGAGAGGCCGTGAGGGGTGGCGCCGGAGCATGGCGGCCACGTGCTCTTCGCCGTGCGCGCGGGGACCGCGGGGACCGGCAAACGCGGCCGCATCGACTGGTCGCGGTCAGCCGCCTCCGGACGATGGCCGCACAAGCACGGGATTGGCGAAGATCCAGGGGCGCAGGTTCCACACCAGCCGGCCCACGCGGGCCGAATACCTGTAAAGCTCGACCCGGTAGGCTCCGGGTCCGTCCACGGCCCGGCGCAGGCCGGGGCCCCGCCACCACCCCACCTCCCGGCCGTCGCGCACGACCCGGTAGGCGACCCGTCCCGGATCGGTCGCGAAGCCGGCCTCCAGGCGGAGGCCCGCCGTCATGGGGGTCACTTCGCCGGGAGGGATGTAGGCGGCGGCGGGAGCATCCGCTCCACTCCCGGGCGCGGCCACGCCCACCCGGAACCCGCGCGCCCCTTCCGTGTCGCCGAACGACACGAACACGTCGCCCCGCCGGATCGCCGCCCCCAGCGAGCGGGCGGCCGCCACGGGGTCGAGACCCGGCGGCCCGTCGAGCGCAACGTGGTTGATCATGGTGCGCAGCGAGGATGCGTAGTCCGGGAAGAGCCTCCCCCCCGGGAGCCGGACCTTGGGGTGCATGTCCAGCCCCCCGACCGCGGTGGGGCCGGGACGGTCGAGCGCGGTGGGACCCGGCCGACCCGGCGCAGCCGCCCGTCCCTGTCCGCCGCCCGTCCACAGGGAATCGAAGGCTGCCACCCCGGGGCTCCGGAACCCGTCCCGGTAGAGCCGCAGCCAACTGTGCTCGGCGCGGCCGGTCAGCTCCCCGCCCGCCAGCGCCACCAGGTGGTAGACCACGCTCGGGCTGGCCAGCCGCCGCCGTGCCACGTCCGCGAAGTCGAACACCTCCCAGGCGGCCATGCCGGGCGCGCCGGACGGGCGCCACGCGTCCCCGGGCCGGCCGCGCGGGTGCGCCACCACCGTGAAGGCCGAATCGCGCTCCACCCGGGCGAGGAAGCTCTCCATCCCGCCCGTCCACGACACCACGGCCGTGTCCACGCGGTCGACCAGCACCTTGCCGACCCCTTCCACGCGGATCTCCTGGCCGCGGACCAGCAGCACGCCCTCCTCCCACGCGGCGGTGCGTTCCCACTCGGCCGAGGGCGAGCCGGCGTCCCTGTGGTCGGCGAGGAAGACGAAGTCCAGCCCGGCCGCGCGCGCCGCCCGCGCCAGCTCGGCTTCGGTCCCGATCGCGTCGTGCGAGCGGCGCGTGTGCACGTGGAGCGCGCCGGCCACCCGGGTCGACGGGGAGGGGGGCGGGGCGGGGTGGGCGCTCCCCTCCTCCATCGCCACCCAGTCCAGGCGCGCACCGGCATAGGCGGCCGCGAAGTAGATCCCCGCCGCGACGAGAAACCATCGCGCGGCGCGGCGAAAGAATCCCCGCTTCACCATCCACCCGCCTCGTCATCACCGGCGGAGAGCACGAACATCACCCGCTTGATGCGAACGCTCCGGCCCGCGTTCAGGCGCGCCATGATCTGCCGCCTGCGCAGGTTGAGCTCCATGGCCCACGACGACGACGGAACCTCCACGACCAGCACGCCGTCCCTGACCGAGCGCGCCCGGGTCATGCGCGCCAGACCCGGGCCAACCAGCCGGGGCCAGTCCTCCAGCAGCTTCTGATACTCCATCTCTCTGGCGAGCCCCCGGCGCCGGAGCACACGCTCGAGAACGTCTCCGACCTTCTCCGGACCCCGCGGCGTGGAACCGGCGGCGCCCGCCCGGTACACGCTCGGCCTCGACGGGCCCGGCACTCCCTCGGCGGCTCCCTCCCGTTCGCCGCCCGCACGGGCCGCGCGGCTTCGGCCGGCCAGGATGCGCGCGATCTCCTCGCGGGTCTCGCTCACGTGCTGAACACTCCGTTCTCGACGCGCCAGCGCGGGAGCGATTCACGCCGCACCTGGATATCCGCCTCCCTGGGCGCGGTGAGGATCACCTGATGGCGCAGATTCTCCTCGATGAGGTCCAGGATGCGCCGCGACCGGCCCTCGTCCAACTCCGAGAACACGTCGTCCAGCAGGAGGATGGGCGTCTTCCCGCGCACCTCGCGCACGGTGGCGGCCTCGGTGAGGCGAAGGGAAAGCGCCCCGGTGCGCTGCTGGCCCCCGGAGCCGAAGGTGCGGAGATCGAGGTCCCCCGAGTCGGCCGCGAGGCTAATCCCCATCTCGTCGCGGTGCGGCCCGACCACCGTGGTCGCAAGCCTCCTCTCGCGGCCACGCGAACGCTCCAGGGCCCGCGCGAACCGCTCCGGCAGATCTCCGGCCTCCGCCTCCACCGCGTCGGCTACGGAGGGCTGGTAGGACATGTGCGCGGACCTCCCACCGGAGATCTCACGGTACAGGGCGCGGAATGTCTCCGCCGAGCCCGCGATCCAGTCGCGCCGCGCGCCCATGACCCTCGCGCCGAGCGACGTGAGCGGGTCGTCCCAGGCGGCCACGGCCGCGCGGTCGCTTCGCGCCCTGAGCGCCGCGTTGCGCTGGGCGAGCACGAGCCGGTACTGCTGAAGCGCGCGCAGGTAACCCGGCGACGCCAGCGAGAGCACGATGTCGAGGAATCTGCGCCGTTCGGCGGGTCCCCCGGCCACCACCTTCACGTCCGAGGGAGCGAAAACGACGGCGGCCGTGCGTCCCAGGGCGTCGCCCAGGCGGTCGGGCTCGTGTCCGTCGACGGTCACCTTCTTGCGCGGTCCGGCGCGCTGGAAGGCTGCCGTCACCTCCACCTGTTCGCCCTCCCCCGCAAAGCGGCCGGCCAGACGGAAGACGGGCTGCCCGAAGGCCGTCAGCTGCTCGTCCTTCGCCGCGCGGAACGAACGGAACGTCTCAAGATAGTAGATGGCCTCCAGCAGGTTGGTCTTGCCGTGCGCGTTGGGGCCCACGATGGCGACGCCCTCGGGCGGAAACTCCAGTTCCTGCTCGCCGAGGTTGCGGAAGTGATACAGGGAAATCCGGCTCAGGCGCACCGCGCGTCAACGTCCCTGGAAGTTCGCCTTTCGCCGCTCCAGAAACGCGTCCATTCCCTCGCGCATGTCCCCGGTGGCCGCCAGCACGCCGAAGAGCGAGGACTCGAAGGCGTGCGCATCCGCCTCGGCGCTGTCGAGCGCGGAGTAGATGGACTCGAGGGCGAACCGGAGCGCGACCGGCGCGTTCTTCGTGATCTTGCGCATCAGCGCGACCGCGGCGTCCAGCAGCTCCGCCCGCTCGACCACCCGCGAGACCAGCCCGAAGCGCTCCGCGGTCGCGGCGTCGATCATGTCGCCCGTGAGCGTCATCTCCAGCGCCCGCCCCAGCCCGACGATGCGGGCGAGGCGAATGGTGCCGCCGTATCCGGGGACGATGCCCAGCGTGACCTCCGGAAGTCCGAAGCGAGCATTGGACGATGCGATGCGCAGGTGGCAGGCCATCGCCAGCTCGCATCCTCCGCCGAGGGCGAAGCCCCCGACCGCCGCCATCACCGGCTTCGGAAAGCGCTCGATGAGCGCCAGGACTTCCTGCCCCCGGCGACTCACCTCCACGGCGGAAAGAGGGGTCATCTCCGCAAGCACCCCGATGTCCGCTCCCGCCACGAAGGCCTTCTCGCCGGCGCCCGTCAGCACGACGCCGCGCACGCCGCCGTCCTCGCGCAACGCTTCGAACGCATCCCCGATCTCGGCAACCACGCGGGGGTTGAGGGCATTCAGCTTTCGCCTGCGGTCGATGGTTACGATCGCGATCTCCTGGTCCCGCTCGAGACGCACGTATTGCCGTTCCGGCATGGCAGAAATCCGCTGGGAAGAGGTGTCGAAGGGGTCGGAAGAGGTTCCGTCGAACCGGCACGAATACTACCGCCCGGACGCTTCCCGGCGCCAGCCGTCCGTCGCTCGCGAGCGCCTCTCAGCGGCATGGCCACCCCGGCCCGGTTAGGTTACACTTCGCCCCTTGAACACCCCAACAGAGCCCAGGGAGGCTTGCCCATGAGCCGCTCGCTGAACAAGGTCACCCTCATCGGCAACGTCGGCTCGGATCCCGACATCCGCATGACGCCTTCCGGCACCAAGGTGGCGAAGTTCTCCGTCGCTACCAACGAGACCTTCAACGACCGCTCGGGGCGCCAGCAGGAGCGCACGCAGTGGCACCGTCTCACCTTCTTCGGACGGCTTTCCGACGTCGTCGAGCAGTGGGTGAAGAAGGGAGACCGCCTGTACGTCGAAGGCCGGATCGAGTACTCGCAGACCCAGACCCCGCAGGGAGAGACGCGCTACTGGACCGACATCATTGTGCGGGAAATGATCATGCTCGGGTCGGGAGGCAGGACGCCCGAGATGGGCGACGCGGGAGGCCGCCCGCAGCGGTCGGGCGCAGATGCGGCAAGGCGCGGCGGACGGATGCAGGAGCCCGACGACGATCTGCCCTTCTAACCGCGAGCGAACCGCCCGCCGTCAGCGCGACGGAGGCTGCCTGCGCTCCTCCGAACGCCACAGATCGAGCAGCACGGCTTCGAAGTGTTCGGGGTTGTCCCTGTATTGCTCGACCCAGTCCTCGAAGGAAGGCAGTTCTTCCTCCGCGTAGATCCTTGTCGTGGCCAGGCGAACCATCTCGTCGTACGAGAGTTCTCCGGGTTCCCCGGAATCCCGGACCAGATCCTTGACGAAGACGAACATCTCGTCCGGGGACATGCGCTGGATGATCCGGAATACACGCGCGGAACAATAGTCACGATGCTTCGCGCGCAAAACAGCGAGCGACGCGCGGTCCTGCGCGTGCTGTGAGGAGTGGGCCCCGGTTCCGCCCGGCCCATCAGTACCCGCCACGTCTCCTCCCGTATTGTCCCCCGCAACCGGCGTGCGTCGGACGTTGAACTGAAAGGGCCCCGATCAGGAGATCTCTTTCAGGCGGGTGTATTCTACTGGAACCGGTTCAACAATGCCATGCCGGGTATTGAGCAAGCCTGCGTCTAGCGGGCTTCGCGGGTGCAGGGGGTGAGAGACTCCTCGTGCTCCTTCAGGTGCTCGTAGATGCTGCGGCGGGTAAGTCCCCCGATGAGGACGCGGCTGAGAAACTCCGGGTCTGATTCCTGGACCGCTTCGGCCTTCCTGGCGATGTCGCGCGGCAGACGTACGTTGAGGTTCACGGATCGGGTTTCCCACATCTTGGCGGCTCGCTCCCCTGGGACGATGTGAAACGAAAGCTGAATCTGATTCCTCTTCCCCCGCGCGGCCCTCAAGACCCCGCGATGGGCCGGACCCGGCACTTGGCGATCATCCTTCAAGGCACGGATGGTAAGACGTCGGACCCGGGGGCGCAAGGGTATCGAAACGAATCGAAAGCGAACAGGTAAAATCTCATAACTAATTGTGTATCAATGAGTTACATGATATCGACAAAAACGATAATTCACTTGTTCCCGAGCACTGCGCGAACCCCTCCAAGGCAGCTTCATGGCTTCCATAAGTTGCTGCCCACGCTCGTTTTCCACCTACGCGCCCGTGACGTCCCGGAGATCCTTCCGATACAAATGTTTTGCAAAAAACCGGCTCTGCACTCCTCCGTGCCCGGCGGAAGCCAATGTGGGCCCTGACCCCGCCAGCCGGCCGCACGAACCGGGCAGATCGCCTGCTCCGCGCTCCGGGACGAGAGCGAACGGGGATTCCGGGAAGGCCGGGAATCGACTAGATTGCCTGCCCGGACCCGAGGGCGTCGCTCGCGGTGTCTCAGCGGAACAGGCTACAGCGAAAGGAAGGCTCTGTTTGGAAGTCTTGATTCAGGAAGGCGAGAATCTGGAGCGGGCGCTTCGACGCTTCAAGCGCAAGGTACAGCGATCCGGGCTCTACTCCGAGTTGCGCAAACGGCGCTTCTACGAGAAGCCGAGCGCGCAACGCAAGCGGAAGAGGGAAGCCGCAATCCGCCGCGAACGGCGGCGTCAGAGGCGAACCTCGTCCCGGCGCTGAGAGACGCGCGCGCCCGACTACAGCCCGCTCCTTGCCCCAGGACGGGCTCCTGCAGTTTAGCCGGCTACAGCGGCAGAGGACGCGGCGGCTTCGCGCTCCAGTCGTAGAATCCCTTCCCGGTCTTGCGCCCGAATCTGCCCAGCGCCACAAGCCGCTTGAGAAGCGGCGGCGGGGCGTATCTTGATTCCCGGTATTCCTCGAACATGATTTCCGCGATGCGGTACGTCGTGTCGACGCCGACGAAATCGCAGAGGAGAAACGGGCCCATCGGGTAGCCGGTTCCCAGCATCATCCCGCGGTCGATGTCCTCGACCGACGCCACGCCCCGCTCCAGTTGGCGAATCGCGTCGAGCATGTAGGGCACGAGCAGCAGATTGACGACGAAACCGGAGTTGTCCTTCGCCTTGATGGGCTCCTTGCCCAGGTCGCGCGCGAACCGGTAGGCGGCGTCGAAGACCTTCTCGTCGGTCGCGATGGTGCGGACCACTTCCACCAGCTTCATCACTGGCACCGGATTGAAGAAATGGAGTCCGACCACCCGGTCGGGGCGACCGGTGGCAGCAGCGATTTCGGTGATCGTGAGCGAGCTGGTGTTGGATGCGAAGATGGTCTCCGGACCGGTGATTTCGTCCAGCGCGCCCATCAGCTCCGACTTGACGGCCAGGTCCTCGACGATCGCCTCGATCACGAGGTCCCGGTCGGCCATGTCCGCGAGCGACGTCGTGAACGACATCCGGCCCCAGGCCTCGTCACGCGCCGCCGGGGAGAGCTTTTCCTTCTCCACCGCCCGGCCCATCGACTTGACGATTCGGCTCCTGCCGCCTTCGAGCGCGCCTTCGTCGACTTCGCTCACCAGGACGTCGAATCCGGCCCTGGCCGCGACCTCGGCGATGCCGCTCCCCATGAGGCCGCAGCCGGCGACCCCTACTCGCTGAATGTTCACGTCTTCCTCCTCAGGAGAAGGCTTCGACGACCACGGCCCCGCCCTGGCCGCCCCCGATGCACGCGGAGCCCAGCCCGTAGCGCGCGCCGCGCCTCCTCAGTTCGTGAAGCAGGTGGATGGTGAGGCGGGTTCCCGAGGCCGCCAGCGGATGCGTGATGGCGATGGCCCCGCCATTGACGTTGGTGCTTTCCGGGTCCAGTCCCAGATCACGCTCGACGGACGCGTACTGCGGCGCGAACGCCTCGTTGACCTCGACCAGTTCCATGTCGTCGAGCGCGAGGCCCGCCCTGTCGAGGGCGGCGCGGGCGGCCGGAGCGGGTCCGATACCCATGATCTTCGGCTCCACGCCCACGAACGCCCACGAGACCAGGCGGCCGATGGGCGAGAGCCCCTCGCCGGCGGCCCACTCGGCGTCGGCGATGACGGTGCTGGCCGATCCGTCGCCGATGCCGCTCGCGTTCCCGGCCGTGACGAAACCGCCCTTGCGGAAGTACGGCCGCAACCGGGCCAGCCCCTCCAGCGAGACGTCGGCGCGGATGTGCTCGTCGGCGGCGAACTCCTTCTCGCCCTTGCGGGTGCGGATGGTGATGGGGACGACCTCGTCGGCGAAGCGGCCTTCGTCCCAGGCGGCCCGGGCGCGCACATGGCTGCGGTGCGCTACCTCGTCGGAGTACTCGCGCGTCACCTCGTACCGGTCACCGAGTTCTTCGGCGGTCTGTGCCATGGTGAGGCCGCAACTGGTGTCCTCGAGGGCGGTCCAGAGCAGGTCCTCGAAGTAGCGGCCGGGATCCCCCAGGCGCAGGTTGCCCCAGCGGGCGCCGCGCACCACGTGGGGCGCCTGGCTCATCGACTCGGTCCCGCCGCAGAGCACCGCCCGGGCGCCGCCGTGGAGGATCTCGTGGGCCCCGCTGGCAATCGCCTGGAAGCCCGAGCCGCACAGCCGGTTGACGGTCAGGGCGGGAACGCGGTCGGGGGTGCCCACCCCCAGCCCGACGTGACGGGCGAGGTAGATGGCGTCGCCCGAGGTCTGGAGCGCGTTCCCGTAGACGACATGGTCGAGCCGGTCGGGCGTGAGGCCGGCGGCCTCTACCGCGGCCCTGCCCGACACGACGCCCAGTTGGGTGGCCGACAGATGCTTGAGCGATCCGCCGAACGCCCCGAAGCCGGTCCGCTTTCCGGAAAGGAAGACGATTTCTCTCGCGCGGCCGGTCATGTGCGGCTCTCTCGATCGGTCATGTGCAGTCTCCCTTACATCAATTGCTTGCGGTCGCGCCCCCGAGGGAGGGGCCCTGGGCGGCGGGCGTGCCCTATGGCCTATGGCCCGCTGAGCCGGTCACATATGGCTCCCCCGGCCGCCGCAGTCGTGAGCGTACCACCCAGATCCGGGGTGACCTGGCCCTCGGCGAGGGCGAGCCGGACGGCACGGTCGATGTCTCCGGCGACCGCGTCGTGGCCCAGGTGGCGGGCCATGAGAGCCGCCGAGCGGACAGCGGCGACCGGGTTGGCCCGTCCGCTGCCGGCGATGTCCGGAGCCGAGCCGTGCACGGGCTCGAACAGGGCATGACGCCCGGGGTGCAGCGTCCCCGAAGGCGCCATGCCGAGCCCCCCGGTCACTTCCGCGGCAAGGTCGCTGATGATGTCTCCGAAAAGATTCGACGTGACCAGCACGGAGTAGCGTCCCGGGCGGCGCACCAGATCCATGGCCATGGCGTCCACCAGCATGACGTCGCTCTCGATCTCCCCGTATTCGGCACGCACGTCGTCGTACGTCCGGCGCCAGAGCGCGCCCGCGGCGGGAAGGGCGTTGGCCTTGTCGACCATCGTCACCCGGCGGCTCCCCTCGGCGCGCGCGTACTCGAAGGCGGCCCGCACCAGGCGCTCCACCCCCTTGCGCGTATTCACATCCTCCTGGATCGCGATCTCATCGGGAGTGCCCTTCTTGAAGTGCCCGCCCATGTTCACGTAGGCGCCTTCCGTACTCTCGCGGAAGATGTCGATGTGGATCCCGCCGGCGGGAACCTCACTCAGCGGGCAGTAGCGGGGATCGAGCAGCTCGCAGGGCCGGAAATTGACGTAGAGGTCGAGGCGAAACCGGAGTCCCAGGAGTATGTCGCGGATGTGGCGGTTGTCGGGCACCCGGGGATCTCCCAGCGCGCCCAGAAGAATGGCGTCGTAGTTGTCCGCGAGGCGGCGGATTTCGTCGTCGGTGACGGTCACGCCGTCGCGCAGGTAGCGCTCGGCCCCCAGGTCCCAGTGGACGAAGTCGACCGCGGCGCCGTGCAGATCGGCCGCCGCCCGAAAACAGCGTACCGCCTCACGGGTGACGTCAACCCCGATGCCGTCTCCGGGAATGACCGCAACCCGCGCCGCCCCGCCCCCAGCCTCACGCACGCCGGGCGCGCCTCCCGCATCCGACGCAATAGGACCATTCGGCTTCCACCCTCATCCCGCATGCGGAACATGCGATGATGCGCGCGTCCTGGCCGCAGAACGGACAGAAGCGCACCCCCTCGATGTCCGGCAGTTCCCGGTCGCATCCCGAACACACCTGCCCCGCCGCTGCTCCGTCATCGGCCTGCGCCCGGGCTGCCGCGGGCGCGGTGATCCCGGGCGCCGCGTCCGGCTCCCGCTCCGCCACCGCGAGCGTGTCCTGATCCAGGACGTTCGAAGCGGACGTCTCGGTGTGCCCGGGGCCACCATCGCGCGCCGGCAGCCGGCTCGGGTTGAGACGAACCCCCACCGCGGCAAAATCTCGATACAGCCCCGTGTTGGGAAAGCGGGCCTCCAGTTCGGCCTGGATCTCTTGCCGTGCGGCCTGCGACTCCAGCGCCAGGTAGTCGCCCTCGCCCGCCAGCAGGCGAAGCAGCGCCTGCTCGTACTCGGCGCTGGTGGCGATGTCCATGGCGTTCCGGTGGCTGCGCCAGGGAATGAGGTTCTGGTAGATCTCGGCAACCGTGAAGCGCGAATCGAGGTACTCCGGCCACTGTGTCCGAATCTCGCGCACGAGGGCGGCGAACAGGCGGCCGGGGAGATCGGAGGCGGTCACGGGGTGGTCGGGGCCGGTCGTCGGGGGGGTCATCCGGCGGGAGCGGGACCATCGTCGACGCGCTGCATGAGCCCGGCCCGGAGCGCCGCCGTCAGAAAGCTCTCCGGATCCACGATCGGGATTTGGAGGCCGAACTGCTCCCGCCAGCGCTCGGACAACCGCCGCATGTAGTGGGAAACGGTCTCGTGCGAGAATCCCGCGTCGTCACGCATCTGGCGTACGATCTCGTGCCAGGTCCCCCGGAAGGGCCGGCCCTCGCGGGTACGGAGGTGGTGCGCTTCGCGATCCGCGAGCGGCGCGTTCTCGAACAGCTCCAGCTGCTGGTGGTCGGTCACGGACTCGACGATGCCGGAGGCCTGCGCCTCCACCTCGGCCAGCAGCCGGTCGAGCGGATCCGAAAGGCTTTCCAGCTCCCGCAGCCGGGCCTGCCAGGGCTCCATGCGCGCATCGTCTACCGGGACGCCCCTCAGGGAAGCGTTCAACTCGATCACCCGCCATACCGCCCGCGAGTCCCAGTGCTCGGCGGGGGGCACCTGTTCGAACTCGCGCATCGCTCCTTCCCGGTCGGCACGGTCGTACAGCACATGACCCAGGAAGATGCGGGCCTCATGCAGTTCCGGGGCGAGCCGCAGCGCGCGCCGGATGTGGCGGGTCGCCTCGAGCTCGTTTCCGGTGCGCTGGAGCGCGTACCCGAGCGCCGCAACCGCCTCGGCCGAGTCCGGCCTCGATGCCACCAGTCTGGCAAACGCGTCGCGCGCTTCCACGTACAGACCCGCACCGTACAGAGCCCGGCCCATCGTCAGCATGAGGTCCATGTCCGCGTCGTAGCCGAGAGCCTCCACCTTCCTGAAGAGCCTGAGCGCGCTCTCCTTCTTTCCGAACCGGAGGAGCAGCTCTCCCATTCCCACCAGGGCGTCCTCGTGATCGGGATCCAGGATGAGCGCATGCTGGAAGCTCTCGCGGGCCCACGCATACTCCTCGCGCGCGAGCCGCGCGTATCCCATGCCGACGTACAGTTCCACGGCATTGGGATATAAGGAAAGGCCCTCCTTCAACATCTCGAGGGCCCCTTCGTAATCGCCTTCATCGTAGAGCTTGTATGCTTCCTCATCGTATTCTTCAGAGCTCAGGAACCGCTCTTGCATCATCCGCATCCTCCCGATGGAGATGTGGGGCGCTTCCGGAGTGCCCGCAGGATGGCCGGTTCGGACCAGGGTCTCGCAGGCGCGAGCGCGCCCAAATCTAACCTGGGGCCCATACGGCAACCAGACTCCGGCGGTGTCCGACGGAGCGGCGCGCGGCAGAATTGTGCGGGTTGAATGAGAACCGGCACAGATTTGCGCCGGTGTGCCGGGCTGCGGTATTCTCGGGCGCCCGGACTACTCCTGGCCGGCGGGAGCGTCGGAGTTGCCGCCAGTGGTGATTGTGGCGGCGCCGCGGGCTATGGCGGGCTGGCAGAAGCGCATGCCGACGGCGTGCAGAAAGCGCAGTTCGTGTGCCGCGAGAGTCGGATAACGTTCCCCGAGATAGTCGATGGTATCGTTCATCCACTCCGTCTGGTCGGCCTCGCTGGCGTCGACCACGCCACATCGGTTGATGTGACTGAAAAGCTCATCCCTGGCTCGATCCAGGAGCTTCGAATCCGACAACTTCACCTCCTTTTGCCATGCATGACGACATCGCCGACCCAAAATCCGGCGGAAAAGCCCAGCAAGGTTACGCTGTGACCGCGAGCGGTGCAAATCCGGGCGGGATCTCCGGCGTTCGTCCGGACGCCGTGACGCTCGAGATCTTCCGGCAACTGTTCGCCGCGCTCGCGGAGGAGATGGGGGCTGCGCTGCGGCGTTCCTCCTTCTCTCCCAACATCAAGGAGCGCCGCGACTATTCGTGCGCGCTCTTCACGCCGGACGGCATCGCGGTCGCGCTCGGAGACCACATGCCGGTCCATCTCGGCGCCATGCCGATGAGCGTGGAGGCCGCCCTCGCGGAGCTGGGCACCCTCGAGGACGGCGACATCGCGTGCCTCAACGATCCCTTCAGGGGCGGGACCCATCTCCCCGACATCACGCTCATCGCGCCCGTGTATTCGCGGCCCGACGGCGTGCTGCTGGGCTACGTCGCCTCGCGGGCGCACCACTCCGATGTGGGCGGGATGACGCCGGGGTCGATGCCGCTGGCCCGCGAGATCTACCAGGAGGGGCTGCGCATCCCTCCCGTGCGGCTCTTCGTGCGCGGAAAGCGGCGGCACGGGCTGTGGGACACCATCATGGCCAACGTGCGCACCCCGGTCGAGCGCGCGGGCGACCTGCAGGCGCAGATCGCGGCGCTCTACACCGGACAGGTGCGGCTGCTCGACCTGGTGGAGCGGCGGGGCAGCGGGGCGGTGCTGGGCGCCATGTACGAGCTCGTCGCCTACGCCGACCGCCTCCTCCTCACCGGCATCCGGCGCATGCCCGCGGGGCGCTTCGAGGCGGAGGACTTCATGGACGACGACGGGTTCGGACACGGTCCGGTGCCCATCCGGGTGGCGATCGAGGTATCGCGCGACGGGCTGGTGATCGACTTCGCGGGCACCTCGCCCCAGACCGAGGGCGGGATCAACGCGGTGGCGGCCATCACCTCGTCCGCGGTGCGCTACGTGGTGCGCTGCGTGGTGGAGGGGCTGCTGGGCGAGGAACTGCCCGCGGGGGGAGGGTCGATGACCTGCGTGGAGCAGCGCCTTCCGCCGGGCTCGCTTGTGAACGCGCACCTGCCGGCCAGCGTCGCCGCGGGCAACGTGGAGGCCAGCCAGCGGATCACAGATACGCTGCTGCGCGCCTTCGCGGAGGCGCTGCCCGATCTCGTGCCCGCGCTCAGCCAGGGGACCATGAACAACACCACCATGGGCGGAATCGACCTTCGCGGCGAGAGCTTCGCGTACTACGAGACGGTGGGGGGCGGGATGGGCGCCGGTCCGGGCCGTCCCGGGCTCTCGGGGGTTCACTGCCACATGTCCAACTCGCTCAACACGCCCGTGGAGGCGCTGGAGCACGCCTATCCCTTCCGGGTGACGCGCTATTCGCTCCGCCGCGGCAGCGGGGGGCGGGGGCGGTTCCGCGGGGGAGACGGGCTGCGCCGCGACATCATGATGCTCGTGAACGGGGGGTCGACGCTCCTCTGTGAACGGCGCACGCGCGGTCCGGCGGGGGCGCGGGGCGGGGAGGACGGGGCGCCCGGGATCAACACGCTGATCTCCGGGGACGAGGAGCGGATCCTGCCGGGGAAGACCTCGTTGGAGGTGAAGGCGGGGGACATCATCAGCATCCGGTCGCCCGGCGGCGGTGGCTGGGGACCTCCCGACGACGCCGCGGATCGATCGCCCGGCGCCAAGGCGTAGGGTATGGAACTCTACCTTTCGCTGGCCTGCGACTCGGCGCAGCAGGCTTCCTCCGGAACCCGGATCGACGTCCAGGGCGCCTTCAACGACCTGTTCGCGCCAGGGTTCCCGGCGGTCCAGAGCCGCATGGTGATCGTGGCGGGCATCGAGTGGGACCGGAGCGACGACGGCAGCTATCGTTTTCGGGTGGACCTGCTCGATCCTTCGAAGAAGCCGTGCCTGACGGTCGAGGGCGAGACCCAGGTCGACCCGCGCGCTCCCGATCGGCCGCCTGCCCGCACCTGCCTGATCATGCCCGTGGAGAACGTGGTGTTCCCGGTTCCCGGGAGATACCGATTCAGCGTGCGCGCAAAGGGACGTGTCTTTAAAGGGTCGGCGCTCCACCTCTTTCGCGACCCAGACGCCGCATGACCCTGCCTGAACGTCGATTCGCCTTCGCCGATCTGATCGCCGAGTTGCGGCGCAGGCGGGTGGTGCGCTTCGCCCTGGGATACTGCGCCGTCGCCTTCGTGCTCCTGCAGCTGGGCGAGATCGTCCTTCCCGCGTTCGGCATGGGCGACACCGGGTTGCGCATTCTGGTAGTGCTCGTCGTGCTCGGTTTTCCGCCCGGCGTCGCGCTGGCCTGGGTGTACGAACGCACCAGGGACGGGATACGGCGGACCCCCGACAGCCCGGCCCAGGGCATCCTTCCGCGCGTCGCGTTCTTCGTACTCACCATCGGGATTGCCGGCGGGCTGGCGGGCTGGCTCTCGTCCAGGGGCGCCTTCACGTCCGGGGAGGGGCAGGAGACGATCGCGCTGGAGGTCTACGATCCCGACCAGCCGATCACGTCGATCGCCGTGCTGCCGCTGGAGGACTTCTCCCCGGACGCGAGCGAGGCCTACTTCGTCGCGGGTCTGCAGGAGGAGCTGACCGCGAGCCTCGGCCAGCTCGAGTGGCTGCGAGTGGCGTCCCGAACCTCGGTCATGCAGTACCAGGGCACGACCACCTCCGCGCCGGTCATCGGACGCGAACTTGGAGTCGACGCGCTGGTGGAGGGGTCGGTGACCCGCGCGGGCGACCAGGTGCGCATCACACTTCAGCTCATTCACGCCGCGAGCGACTCCCACATCGAGACCTTTCGGTTCGACCGCGAAATGACCGACGTGCTCGCACTCCAGAGCGAAGTGGCGATGGCGGTGACATCCGGGATTCCGGGGAGGCCCGGCCAGCAGGGGGAGGTCGCGCTGGCCGCGGCCAGCGGGCCCAGCGGCGATCCGGCAGCGCAGGAGGCCTATCTGAGGGGACGGTACGAGTACGGGCTCGGCACGGCGGACGGGTACCGCCGGGCGGTGGAATACTTCCAGGAGGCGCTGCGCGGCGACTCGGGCTTCGCTCCCGCGCTCGCGGGCCTGGCCGGAGCGCGCTTCCTGGCCGCCATCGAAGGCGGCTTCCTGGATGCCGGGGAAGTGGTGCGGGCAAGCGAGGAAGCCACCCGCGCCCTGGCGCTCGATCCGGGTTCCGCCGAAGCACGGGAGGTGGTCGACTTCCTCGAACGCAGCCTCCCCCGGGAGCCTGCCACGGAAGGATTCGCGATTCCGGCGCCAGCACAGCTTGGAGCCGGTTCCCCCCGGGTTCCACTGGCCGAGCTGGATACCACCTGGGCCGTGGCCACGACGGAGATCGGCCGCGGCCTGGAGGACGCCGTGAGCCGCCGTATCCTGCAGACGGCGCGCACTGATGCCGGGCGCCAGATATTCGTGGCGCGGCGTCTGGCGGGGGACGGGCGTATCGATTCGGCCATCGAGGTGCTGGAGACGTTGCTGATCGACCATCCCAACGTTGGCCCGGTGTGGGAGACGCTGGCGCGCATGCGCGCGTCCGCGGGAGATGTCGCGGCCGCGGTGGCGACCATGCGCCGCTGGAGCACCTACGGGTGGCCGGAAGCGCCCGGCGCGCAGGCCGTCGACCAGCTCGAGCAAGCGGTCGCGTCCGGTGGCACGGCCGGGTACTGGACGTGGCAGCTCGACCGCCTCCACGCCATCCAGGCCGAGGGCCGGCGGGTTGCGCCCACCTCTCTCGCCGAGGCGTCCCTCTGGGCCGGTGACAGCGAAGGCGCCCTCGATCAGCTCCGGGAGGCACTCGAGACATCTGATCCCCGGCTCATGATGTTGCGCACCGATCCCGCCTGGGACCCCATCCGCAGCGACCCGGCATTCGCCGAGATCGTTCGGGAGGCGCGGCGCCGTTTCGCGGATTCGGAGCGGCCGCAGCGCCCTGGACGAGGCCGTCCAGGCCCCGGGTAGGGGAAGGCGGGATCGCTTGCCTGCCTTTGGCGGATACGTTTGATTGCGCCGATCGGGCGCCACATCCTGGGGGCGGAAAGAGACCGGACCGGAGAAATCGATGTCGGCAATCCCGTTGCGGCCTCTGGACTTCGGGGAGGTTCTCGACCTCGGCTTCGGACTCTTCCGGCGCGACTATCGGCTCTACATGCCGCTCGCCCTCGTCGGGCTGGTGCCGGCAATGGTGGCGACGGTGATCCCGACCGCGTCCGAGATCGATGCGGACGTCATCCTGGCCGACCCTGGCGCGGTTCTGCCGTTCTTCGGACTCATGGCCGTCGGCATGGTGTTCTCGCTGCTGACCTGGGGGGCACTCGCGGCGGCCATGGACAACCTGATGGGCGATCGGCCGGCCTCGATCGGGAGCAGCTACACGCGGGCGCTGGCCGCCCTTCCCCGGCTGGTGGCCGCCGGCGCTCTTGCCTTGGCGGTCCTGGGGGCTGCGATCTTCACCCTGGCTTTCCCCATGGTTGCGCTCGTGGCCTTCGCCGGGCCCGCCGATTCGCTCGCGGGCGCCCTGATCTCGTCCTTCGTGATCCTGGCGATGGCGGCAGCAGTCGTCGGATGGTGGGCGACGCACGTCTTCATGCTCGTGCCCGCAACCGTGGTCGAGGGGCGCGGACCGCTCGCGGGCCTCCGGCGATCCTTCGAGCTGGTGCGGGGCAGCCGCATGCGCACCTTCTTCGTCGTCGTGGTCACCTGGTTCATCACCGCCATGCCCGGCGTGGCCGCGTACGCGCTTGCGGGCTCGGCGGGAGACCTGTTCGCGGCCAATCCGGCCCAGACCATCGGCCTGGCCCGGTTCTGGGTGATCCAGATCGTCGGACTGGGCTTTCAGTCGGTGACCACTCCGCTGATGATGGCGTGCGCCATGGTGCTCTTCACGGACCTGAAGGCGCGGAGCGAAGGGACGGATCTCGAGGCCGCCGCCCGCGCGATGGCGGATTGAGTGTTCCAGGAGCAGCTTCCTTCCGCCGAGGAGGTGTCGCGAACCCTCGCAGACATCCTTGCGGGACCGGAATTCCAGGCCTTCGAGGGTGGGTTGTCGAGTCGCGTGCTGGCCGAGCTGTGGGTGCGGTTCTGGGACTGGGTCCGCGGCATGTTCCCTGGCATTTCGGAATCACAGGCCGAACTGCTGACCGTCGTCGTCGCGGCCGTCTGCCTCGGCGCCGTCGCCTACGTTGTGCTGCGCGCGCTGCCGCAGACGGGTCCGCAGTCGGCGCGGCGTGATCCGGAAGCGGTACCCGACGAGCGCCGCACCGCTCGGGACTGGCTGCGCATCGCCGGCGAGAGAGCGCGCGCCGCGGAGTACCGGCACGCCGCCACGGCACTGTATCAGGGATTCGTCCTCACGCTGGAGCGCAGGGGCGCGGTGGGTTTTCATCCGTCCAAGACCCCCGGGGAGTATGCGCTGGAGGTGGCCGGGGGCGGGGTCATCGACGAACGCGAGAAGGCCGAGACCGCCAACTTCATCCGCTCCTTCCAGGAGCTCGCCTTCGGCCAGGAGACCCCCACTTTGTCCGGCTACCGCGGTCTCGAACGGTTGGCCGGGCAGGCAGGGTGCGAAGGGGCGCCCGAGGCGGAGAGGTGACCTCGGAACAGGCTCGGCCGCGCGCCGGGACGACCGGGCGCGGTGACCGGCGGCCGCGAGGGTCCACTTCTCCCGGCGCCGGCTGGGGAGTTCTGGCCGCGATCGCGGTTGTCACGCTACTCCTCGTGGTGACGGCGTTCGCGCTGCGCCCCTCGGGCTCCTCGGCCCGAGACGTCCGCCGCAGCGCGCTGCGCGCCACGCCCGACGGGGTCGCGGCGCTGTACCGGTCGATCGCGCGCCTGGGAACTCGCACCGCGACCCGGGTGACGCCGCTCGTCGACGCCGAGCCCCTGCGCGGGACCCTGGTGATGCTGCAACCGGTGCGGCGCCCGAGCCCGCGCGAGGTCCACGAGCTGCTGGAGTGGGTGCGGGACGGGGGCACCCTGATCCACGCCCCTCGGCCCGCGTCGCCCATCCTGGACTCGCTCGGACTGGTCCGGCGCACGCTCCTGGAAGACGGCGACTCCGCGGAGGCATCGGGCACGTCGCCGGGTGCGGAGTTCGACGACGGCCCGCTTTGGAGCGGGGATCACCCCCTCACCGAAGGGTTGCCGGTGGCCCGCGCAGCGCGCTACGCCATCGCGCCCGACACCGCCTCTGCGGAGAACGAAGAAGAGGACGAGGCGGACGCGGACGAAGAGCCAGGGCCCGATCCCGTGCCCCATCATCCCCTGCTCCTTTCCGCCCCCGACTCGGCCGGCCATCGCTGGGCGGTCGCTGTCTCGATTCCGCTGCGCGAGGGGCGCATCGTCAGCTTCGCCGACGCCGCTCCCCTGTCCAATCGCTTCGCCGACGAGGCGCCTCTGGCCGTTCTGGCGGTGCGCGCGGCCATCGCCTGGACGAGCCCGGGGGATTCCGTCTTCTTCGACGAGTTCAGCCAGGGACTGGGGGCGTCCCGCTCCCCCGCGCGCGCCACCGTGGACTTCCTCGTCGGCACGCCCGCCGGCAGGGCGTCGCTTCACCTGGGCGTGGTCGTTCTTCTGGCGTTCTTCTGCGCCGGACTCCGCTTCGGCGCTCCGCTGGCCCCGGCCGGCGGCCCCGGGCGGTCCGCGCTGGAACACGTGACGGCCCTGGCAGCGGTGTACGAGAGCGCGCAGGCCCGGGAGACTGCGGCAGTTCTGATGCTCGGACGGCTTGCGCGCGCCGCGCATCTCCCGCCTCCCCATGACCTGCGGGACGCCGAGCGTCTGCTGGAGCGACTGGAGAAGCGGACCGCGCGCCCCCGCGCACTCAGGCTCATCCGCCGGGGCCTCGAGGCCAGTCCCCTGGACCTTGTTCGGGTCGCGCAGGGCATCGACAACCACACCCAAGGGAGGATCCCCGCATGAATTCGCCGGATCCGGCGCTTCGCCTGCTCGCCGCCCTCGACCAGATCGTGCTCGGCCAGGCCACCATGCTCAGGCAGATGACGATCACCCTCCTCGCCCGCGGACACGCGCTCGTCGAAGGCGTCCCGGGAACGGCGAAGACCCTGGCGGTGCGCGCGCTCGCCGGCGGGCTGAGCCTGGACTTCGGCCGGGTGCAGTTCACCCCGGACCTGATGCCCACCGATCTCACGGGAGTGAACGTCCTCGACGGCTCCGGACGCGACTTTACCTGGCGGCCGGGGCCCGTCTTCGCCGATCTGCTGCTGGCCGACGAGATCAACCGGGCGCCCGCCAAGACCCAGGCCGCGCTGCTCGAGTCGATGGAGGAGCGGCAGGTCACGGTGGATGGGGTAACGCGTCCGCTTCCGGAGGCCTTCACGGTGTTCGCCACCCAGAACCCGGTCGAATACGAAGGCACCTACCCGCTGCCGGAAGCGCAGGTGGACCGCTTCCTGATGAAGATCTCGGTGGACTATCCCCCGGAGGAAGCGGAGCGCCGCATCCTCGACCGCCACGACGCCGGCTTCCGGGCGGACGACCAGGCCACCTATCCACTGGGCGAGCCGGTGTCGCGGGAGGAGCTGCTGGCGATGCGGGACACCGTGAACCGCATGCACGTGGACGAGCGCATCCGCCGCTACATCACCGACATCGTGCGTGCGACGCGCGGGGAATCGGTCTTCGCGCTGGGGGCGAGCCCGCGCGCCGGCGTGGCCCTGCTTCAGGCGGCCAAGGCCGAGGCCTGGCTCAGCGGCCGGGACTTCGCCATTCCCGACGACGTAAAGGCGCTGGCCTTCCCGGTCCTCCGCCACCGGGTGGTCCTCACCCCCGAAGCGGAGGTGGAGGGACGATCCTCCGACGACGAGGTGGCGGCTTTGCTCGAGACGCTGGAAGCGCCACGGTAGCAGCCCGTGGACGAACCCTCCCCGGCATTCGAGCGGCGATGATCCGCGCTGTCCCGAGCCGGCGCGCCCTCTGGCTGCTCGCGCTGGCTTCGCCGCTGCTGGCGGTGTCGGTTCCGGTCGCGCTGCTGGTCGATCTGGTCATCGGGGGGCTGATCCTGCTGGACGCACGCCGGACGCAGGCCCCCGAAGCGAGGCGGCGGGCTCCCGAGGTGGCCTCCCTGGGCACGTTCTGGGAAGTGGTCGTCACGGTCGCCAACCCCACTCCGCGCGCCGTCCGCGTGATGTTCACCGACGACATCGACGCGAGGTTCGAGCGCCGTGGCGCCCGGCGGAGCGACGACGACTGGAACGCGGGCGTGCGACTGGCAGTGCCCCCCGGGGGATCGGTCTCGCGCTCCTACCGGATGCGGCCGCGTGGGCGTGGCTTTCTCGAGCTCGGCGACATGCATCTGCGTGCGCTGGGCCCGCTCGGACTCGCATGGACGCGTGTCACGGTCTCGGCCACCGACGTGGTGCGCGTACAGCCGGGCATTCGCGACTTCCTGCGCGACAGGAAGCACAGCCTTCGCCGCCCGCTCCACGAGATGGGACCCCGCCGCACGCGCATGCGCGCGGAGGGGACCGAATTCGAGAGCCTGCGAGAGTACGTGAAGGGGGACGATCCGCGCACCATCGACTGGAAGGCCTCCGCCCGGCGCCGGCACTTCCTGGTGCGCAACTACCAGGCGGAGCGCGGACAGCACCTCGTCCTCGCCATCGACGCGGGCCGTCACATGCGCGAGACCATCCTCGACCGGGAGCGGGCCGACATCGCGCTGGCCGCGAGCATGCTGCTGGCCAGCCGCGCGCAGGCCTACGGGGATCGCCTCGGCGTGATGGTCTTCGACGACCGTATCCGCCACCTGTCGGCGCCGAGGCGCGTGAACCTTCCGCGGCTTGCGGAGACGCTCACCGGGGTCGAGACGCGCCTGGTGGAGCCCAACTACCCCCTCGCCATGGCGACGCTGGGGCGAACCTTCAGCAAGCGTTCGCTGGTGGTGCTCTTCTCCGACGTGATCGACGAGACGGTGTCGCGGGCCCTGGTTCGCTCGCTGGGCCGGATCGCGCGCGCGCACCTCCCGCTCGCCGTGACCATCGGCAACCCGGGGCTGGCGGAAGCCGCCGGCCAGTTGGTCAGAACCGACGCCGACGCGTTCCGCCGGGCGGCCGCCGCCGAACTGGTGCAGGCGCGTGCCCTGGCGCTCCAGGCCATGCGGCGTTCCGGAATCCTCGTGGTGGACGTCCCGCCCGCCGAGACGCTCGCGGCCACGCTCGACAAGTACATGGAGGTGAAGGAACGGGGATTGCTGTAGAGAATCCCTACGCCCGATTCGCCTCCCTCCGCCCGCCCAGGGCGAAATAGACCGCCAGCAAGACCGCCGTCGCTCCACCGAACGCGAACTTCGCGGACGCCGGCAGGCCGGACGGGGAATAGAAGCCCTCGACGACCCCCGCGACAACGAGCAGTCCGACGACGCCCGCCAGGAGCGAGAGCGCTTCCCGGCCTCGCGCCTGCAGCGCCGCCCGGCGCGTGCGGCGACCCGGCGCCAGGACGGCGGATCCGAGCCAGAGCCCGGCGCCGCCCGCCAGGCAGATGGCGGTGAGCTCCATGAAGCCGTGCGGGAACACGAACGCGAGAATGACCCCCAGCAGCCCCTCGTTTGCGTACAGCCCCAGCACGGTGCCCAGGTGCACGCCGTTGAACACCAGCAGCAGCACGGTCAGCGATCCCGCCAGAACCCCGCCCGCGAAAGCCAGCAGGGCAACCTGCACGTTGTTGGTGATGAGACTCGTGGAGGCCAGCGGCATGAGCGTGCCCGGGATGTCGACGTATTCGGCGTCGATGTCTCCCGCCGGGGTCGACTCCGCCCGCTCCAGCATGGCCGACGAAGTCATGTAGCGGGCCAGGACCGGATTCGATCGCACCAGGCCGAACGAGATGCCCATGGGGCCGAAGAGGAGCAGGACCGCAAGCAGGATGGGCCGGTGATACGTCCTCACCGCCTTCGGAAAACCGGATGCCATCCAGCGGCGCACCGACACGATGGACTCCCCGGTCACCCGGTAGAGGAGATTGTGGCCAGCTCCGGCCCAGCGTTCCAGGCTGCGCAGCACCGACGCGGGAGCGCCGTAGGTGCGGGCGCGCGCCAGGTCGGCGGTCATCCCGCGATACAGACGCCCGAAGGTCCTGAGCTCCGTTTCGGGAAGCCGCGCGAGTCCGCCCCTGCGACTCTCGCGCAGGAGTTCGCCGTACCTGGCCCATTCCTGCCGCTGCTCCCGCACCAGGGCGGCGGCCTGCAGTCCCCACACACCGCCCGCCGCCGCCCGGCGCGGCTCCTCCTCGTCGTGCAGCCGCACCAGGAACTCGTCGGCCGACACCGTTCCGAGAAGGGAATGGCCCTCCACGGCCGGGCGGATCGCCTGCAACACCGCGCTCGCGACCGAGTGCAGCGCCTCGGGCGCCAGGTCCGCGCGCCGGCGGCGATAGTTGGTCAGGAGCTCGAACTGCTCGGCCGAGAGCAGCGGTCGGCCGGCCGCCGGGGCGGCCGAGGCTTCGGGCCAGGCCACTTCGTCCGCGCCACCGTCGCGCACCACGATGGTGTCGGCGGCCAGGTCGCCCAGTCGCTGGGACCTGCCGGTGAGCATGATCACTCCCCCGCCCAGCACACCCGTCACCGCCGGCTGGAAGTCGACGATGCGCAGCACGTTGCGGATCACCGAGCCGCGCACCGAGAGAGGTTGGCCGCTCGAGTGGAGCACCCGCAGGCGGAGGGCGCGCTTTCCGGGCGTCTGGCCGTCGCGCAGCAACTCGAACAGCAGGAAGTATCCCCATTGCAGCACAAAGAAACCGAGCACCACGACGCTCGCCGCCAGACTCTCGCCCAGGGACAATCCGCCCCGCCGCAGCAGCGCGCTGGCCATCGCGAGCAGGATCAGGCCGCCCACGATGATCGCCATGTCGATCAGCAGAGCAGCCAGGCGCGAGCCCACGTCGGCCAGCTCGTAGTCCAGCCGGACGTGCTCGGGGGTCTCCAGCCGGAGCCGGCGCCCCGTTGGCGGCTTCTCCGACACTGCCGCGCTTATCCGGGTGGCTCCGCGAACGAAAGAGGGACGCGCCGGTGGCCGCGCTTCACGCGGTAGGACGCGAAGCGCCGTCTGTCCAGGGTGAACACCCTGTGGATCCTGTGGCCCTCCGCCGTGGCCACGATGGAGGCGTCGGCAAAGTCCATCGCCATGTCCGCGTACCGGTCCATGAGCTGGAAGCCGCGCAGCAGGCATTCGCCGTCCATCGGCAGAACCCGGAGCCCGCCCTGCCGCACGAACTCCATGAGCCTGGGCGGACCCTGACTCCCCGGGCGCAGCAGATGGAACGCCTCGGTCAGCACCGGCGCCGTGGTCACCAGCTCCTCGTTCAGCGACTCCAGAATCGCGACGCAGTGACGGTGGTAGTCATCGGTGGGAGTGAACAGGGCCACCAGCGGTCCGGTATCGACCAGAATCACGATGCGTGCCTCCGCCGGATCACGAGCACCACCGCCTGCTTGGCGCGGAAGGCGGGCGCCAGAGCATACCCGCCCGACCGCGGCAGGGGGATCTTCCGGAAGACGTCGTACGGGCGCGAGGTGGCTTCCCTGTCCAGCTCCGCCGCCAGGGTGCGCAGCGCCTGCCGGATCACCTCCGAAATGGACAGGCCGGTCCGGTCCCGCAGATCGGCCAGGGTTGTCTCCCCTTCCCGTCCGAGACGCACCGTCCGAGTTGCCATTCAGATCATCGCTCCCGGCCGAACGAAGGACCTCGCGAGCGAGGATCGGGCCGGACCACGGAGGCCGGCCGTGCCCGCGTATTACGAGTGTAATACGGTGGCGCGGCCGCAACAAACGGGAGTGGTGCTACGGCGGCGTCATGCCCGTGGTGTCGCCGGGCTGGGGTTGCCAGGCGGGCGGGTTGGTGAGGTGCAGGGTGAGGCTGCCGACGATCGGGATGCTCGACCTCATGTACACGAGCGCCCGGCGGTCGTCGTCGCTGAAGTACAGTTCGGCCCTGCCGCCCTGGCCGAAGAGGCCCCGGGTGCGGATGATCGGCTGCACCACGATGGTCTTGAAGATGCCCGCGGGGACCTCCTTCTCTTCCTTGCGCAGCACCCGTATGACTACCGGATTGCCCGTGTCCTTGAAGTACCTGTTGAAGGTGTAGACGTCGCCCACCTCCAGCGGCAGGGTGCGGATGAAGTAGACGAAGGAGATGTCGTCGAGGGGCAGGGATGTGGGCAGGTCGCCCACCTCTTCGTCGTCCCTGCGTTCCCAGACCCCGCGCTCCGGGAACATCTCGTAGTGCCGATAGCGCTTCGATCCGACTTCGTTCTGGTCCTGGATGAAGCGAAGGCTGGTCAGCGTGCGGGTGTCGAACCAGGTCTGGAACACGTCGCGCACGCGCGCAAACAGTATGCCGCCGTCTATCCTCATGACGGCACGGTAGGCCGGGGTTCCCCGCACCGCTTCGATGGCGGCAACCTCCAGCGATCCTTCGCCGGCGTCGAGGATTCCCAGCTTGACCTTGTATTCCAGGAACTCGCCCACCTCGAACGGCACGGGGGCCGCGATGGGTTCCGCCGGCCTCATCCAGGGCGCCTGCGCCTGCGCGCGGGCCTCGGCCGGCGAGACGGCGGCGAGGCTCAGCGCGAACGCGAGACCGATCGGGCGTCTCATGATCCCTGCGCGGCGGCAAAGGTTATCCGTCCGCGCGCGCGGCCCAGGCCCCTCAGCGTGCGCCACGCCCTGAAACGCGAACCCCGCACCCGCCGGTTGCGGGGCGCCTCGACCACGGCCTCGGCGACCGCGCGGGCATGGGGAAGCGCACGCCCGAGCAGCTCCAGGTTGCCGGCCCAGCCCTCTCCGAGCCCCAGCCCCTCCTCTCCGGCTTCGCCAAACATCTTCCGGAGGACCACGATGCGATATGCCCGGAAGCCCCCGAACGGATCCGACACCGGCGCCGAGCGGAGCGCCCTTCGCAGCCAGTGGCGCCCGACCCAGCGGGTAAGGCGGGCGGACCGGGTCAGTCCGGGCGGCTCCCCGGCGTAGGCTACGCTCACGACATCCGTACCCCCTTCGATGGTCTTCAGGAGGGGTACGATGCCCGCGGGGTCGTCGCTGAAATCGGCCTGAAGGGTCACGGCCACATCCCGCTTCGGATACTCGGCCCGGCGCGCGGCGTGGCGCAGCAGCTCTTCCGTCGCCCCCGCATACCCCAATCGCTTCTTGCCGTACAGGATCACGAGCGGCACAACGCGCCGATAGCTCGACAGCAGCGAGCGCGTATCGTCGCTGGAGCCGTCGTCGAGAACGAGAATCTCGTAGTCGCGGCCGAAGCCGGCCATGACCTGACGGATCTTCCAGAGAAGCACGCCGATGGTGTTCTCTTCGTTGCGGGCAGGTATGCAGATATAGACCAAGCTGGACTCCGTGACGTCGCGGAACGTCCTCTCGGCGGTGCAAGATCGGTGCCGAACAGAACCGCGGACGGTGGGAACAAACAGGCTGGCGCTTATACCTGACCGCGCGGGGACGGTTCCGGCGGCCGGCCGGAGGCTCGCGGGCGGGACCACCGCCGGTGTTGCCAGAGATACTGGCCCGGATAGCGCCGCACCCAGCGCTCGAGCGCGGCGACGTGCGCGCGCGTCAGCGCTTCCACGTCGCGGGCCGACACGCCGCTCGGTGAAACCGAGACCTGTTCCAGAACGAGATGATGGGGAACGGGGGCCGCCGGATGATGGAGGGCGACACCCAGCACCAGGGGTGCGCCGCTGCGCAGTGAGAGGAGGGCCGCGCCACGGGCGGTCGAGGCCGGCTCTCCGAAGAATTCCACCGGCAGGCCGCGCGCGTGGGCATTCTGGTCGGCGAGCAGCACGACGACGCGGCCTTTGCGGAGCGAGCGGAGCAGGACGTGTACCGTGTCGTTGCGCGAGACCACGTTCATGCCCAGCCGGCGGCGGGCCCGCACCAGTGCACGGTCGAAGAGCGGGTTGTTCTGGGGGCGCACCACCACGTCCAGCGGAAGGCCGCGGCAAGCCAGCGCCCCGCCCCCCACCTCCCAGTTGCCGATGTGGCCGGTCACCAGGATGGCGCCCTCGCCGCGCGCCACCGGCTCCGCCAGCAGCTCCCGCCCCTCCACCCGGGAGAGCGCGAGGATCTCGGCGCTCGTCAGGCGCGCGAGCCGGAAGGTGGTGGCCGCGGTGCGTCCCAGATGGCGGTAGCTCTCCCGCGCCACCCGGGCCCGCCAGGCGGACGAGCGCTCCGGAAAGGCGCGCGCCAGGTTCTCCGCGGTGACCCGGCGGCGGATGCCCAGCACGCTGCCGGCCAGCCATCCCGCCACCGCCCCCAGGCCCTGGACCCACCGTCCCGGAAGCAGCCGCGCACACCCGGCGGCCATGCGGAAGACCGCGTATTCGACCCGGTGTCGGACACGCACGCGCTGTCCCTCAGACGCCCCCATGCATGCTCCCCGCCGGAATCAACCCCGCGCCGCGGCCACTTCCGGAATACGGTGCCCGCCCGCCGGCGACCCGCTCTGCATCTCGTGGAGCCGGCAGTACAGCCCTCCCGCGCGCATGAGCTGGTCGTGATCCCCGACTTCGACGATCCGGCCCCCGTCCAGCACGAAGATCGCGTGCGCGCGCTGAACGGTGGACAGACGGTGCGCGATTACGAACACGGTTCGTCCTTCGCTGAGCCGGTCCAGGGCGCGCTGCACGCGGCGTTCCGACGCGGTGTCGAGCGAACTGGTGGCCTCGTCGAGGATCAGGATCGGAGGATCGCGCAGGATGGCGCGCGCGATCGCGAGCCTCTGGCGCTGTCCGCCGGAGAGTTCGGCGCCGCGCTCGCCGACCACGGTGTCGTAGCCCCCGGGCAGCGCCTCGATGAATTCGTGCGCACCCGCCGCGCGCGCCGCCTCCTCCACCTCCCCCGCCCCGGCCCCGGGCAACCCGTAGGCGATGTTGGCGCGCACGGTGTCGTGGAAGAGCACGGTCTCCTGCGAAACGATGCCCATCATCGCCCGCAGACTGCGCAGCCGGAACCGCCGGATGTCCGTGCCGTCGATCAGGATCCTCCCCGAGGTGACCTCGAAGAACAGGCTGAGCAGATCCACCAGGGTGCTCTTCCCGGCCCCGCTCGGCCCCACCACGGCCACCATGGCTCCGCGCTCTACCACAAGCGAAACATCCTCCAGCACGGGGCTTCCCTCGCGGTAGCCGAACCCTACCCGGTCGAACACGATCTCGCGCTCCAGGCCCGGGAACGGCAGCGCGTCCGGCCGGTCGCGAATGGCCGCTGGCGCGTCCAGGTACTCGAACAGCCTGCGGCCTCCCACCAGGGCGGGCTGGATCATGGCGGGCAGCCTGCTCAGGTACTTGACCGGCCTGTAGAGCTTCGTGCTCAGCGCGACGAAACCCATGAACGCCGGCCCGGTGAGGTCGCCCTGCACGAGGACCAGCCGCGTGCCGTACCAGAGGATGACGATGGTGCCGAGCGCCGCCACCATTTCGGTCACGGGGGCCGCCAGGGCGCGCACCCGCTCCGTGCGCAGGAAGGTGCGGAAGTATCGTCCGGTAAGGGCATGAAAGCGCCCGCGTTCGTAGTCCTCGGCCGCGGACCCCTTCACCAGACGGATTCCCGAAAAGGTCTCCTGGATCCGGGCGTTCACCTCGGCGGCCTGGTCGAGCACGCGGCCGTCCTCCCGGCGCAGCTTCTTCAGCATCGGCCCCCAGATGACCACCATGCCCGGCAGCACGGCGACCGAGAGCAGCGTCAGCGAAGGCGACACCGCCACCATGAGCACCACAACGGCTACCACCTCGAAGGCGGCCGAGATGCCGCGCATGAACTCGCGCGTAAACAGGGTCCGCACCAGCTCGACGTCGTGGGTCAGCCGGGAGACGATCTGCCCGATGCGCGTTCGTCCGAAGAAGACCAGGTCGAGCTCGAGCAGGTGATCGTGCACCTGGTTGCGCAGGTCGCGGGTCACCCCCTGCTCCACGCGCGCCGCCAGCCAGGTCTTCAGGAAGTCGAAGACGTTCTTGACTGCGAACACGGCGAGGATCAGCAGGATGAGCGCCTGAACCGCCTCCTGCGGTCCCGACGCGCCGGCGACGAAGCGGCCCGCGGTGGCGTCCAGCAGCCGGCCCAGCATCCCGTCGCCGACCCCGCTCGAGGCACCTGCCTCCGGCGTCATCAGGACGCTCAGGAACGGGATCAGGAGCACCATCGAGAAGGCGTCGAAGGCGGCGAACAGGATGCTCGCGGCCACGGCCCCCAGGAACACCGCGACGTAGGGACCCAGATACCGCAGGATGCGGAGATACAGCCTCAATCCAGCGTGCTCCGGCCTCGGGGCTGCAGGCGCGCGACCGGCACGATCATCTCCTCCGGCGAGATGCCGCCGTGCAGGAAGGACCCGCGGTAGCGTGACTGGTATTCCCGCAGCTTCGTGGGATACACCATGAAGTAGTCGTCCCGGGCGACGACGTAGGTCGTTCCCATCCGTCCCCCGGGCAGCCGCAGGTCGCGGGCCCGCTTGGTGCTGAAGACGGTGGACCTGCTCGCGGTCCGGAGATCCACCCCGAACTTGTAGCGCAGGTTGGTGGTGGCGTCCTTGCGGGCGTAGATGGTGGTCGGACGGTTGCAGTGGATCGAGCCGTGATCGGTGGTGAGCACCACGGGATAGCCCGCCGTCGCGGCTTCCTTCAGGACCTGGAAGGCGGTAGAGCGTTCGAACCAGGCCCGCGTCAGGTTGCGCAGCGCGACCTCGTCCCTGGCCACCTCCATGAGCACCGGGGACTCGCTGCGTCCATGCGTCATCAGGTCCACGAAGTTGAATACCAGCGCCACCAGCGAGCCCTCGGTGCGCACGGCCGAACGGAAGCGCGCCCGAACCTGGTCGCCTTCCCGGTCGGTGAAGATCTTTTCGTAGTGCAGCGGCACGTCGCGCCCGGTCAGCCGCCAGAGTTGCGCTGCCAGCAACTCGTCCTCGAAGGCGTTCAGGCTCCCTTCGTCGTCGGACGCGTCCCACCAGCCGGGGCGCAGCCGGGCGATTTCGTCCGGGAACAGTCCGCCGAAGATGGCGTTGCGCGCGTAGGGCGTGGCGGTGGGCAGGATGGAGTAGTAGAGCTTCTCCTGGATCTCGAACATGGGGGACAGCAGGGGTGCGATGACGCGCCACTGGTCGAGCCTCATGCAGTCGAGGATCACGAAGACCACCGGATCGGTGCCCAGCAGGGGCGCCACGTGGTTCTTCACGATGTCGGTCGAGAGTTCGGGCCGGGCCGGGCCCGCGCCCTTCACCCAGCGAGGATAGTTGCGGGTGATCCAGGTTCCGAAGTCGTGGCGAAGCTCGGCCATGATCCCGTTGACGGAATCCAGCAGACCGGTCTCTCCCGCCTGATCCAGCCGGATGTGCCAGTCCACCAGCTCCGCATACAGGGAGGCGAACCGCTCATGGGTGCGGACCTCCGCACGCAGCGCCGAGAGCGATCCGAAGCGCGCCGCGAAGTCGCGGGCCACCTGCTGCTGGCGAATGCTCGACCCTTCGAGGATGCGGGTAACCACCGAAAGCACCTGGCGCGGGCTGGTCGGCTTGACCAGATAGTCCTCGACGCGCCGCCCGATCGCCTCGGTCATGGTGCGGTCTTCCTCCGACTTGGTCACCATGACGACGCGGGCATTGGGATCCATCCGCCGCAGGATGGAAAGCACTTCGAGGCCCCGGCGCCCGGGCATCTGCTCGTCGAGCATGACCAGGTCGTAGTGGTTCCGGCGCAGGAGCACGAGGGCATCGTCGCCGTTGGTGATGGCGTCCACATGGTAGCCCCGCTGCTGCAGAAACAGGAGGTGTGGCCGCAGGCGGTCGATCTCGTCGTCGACCCAGAGAACGCGCTTGGCGCGGGTGGAGGGAAGTGGTTTCATTCGTTGGCCGCCTGGCCGCTGCTGGCGGCTCGTGGGCCCTCCGGGGCAGTGGAAGAAGGAGTCTATTCCATGCTGATGACATAGCGGAACCAGGCCGCCACGGGCAGCCCGCCCCGGCGCGCCGGCTCGAACATCCAGCGGGCGGCCTCCTGTATCAGCCGGCGATTGAAGTCGCGGTCGGAGGTGGGGGGCATCAGGCGGACCGAATCCGCCGCGACTCTCCCCGACTCCAGGACGAACACCCAGACCTCCACCTCCCGGTCCCTCAGGCTGCGGTTGGAGGGAGGCAGAATCATGCTGCGGGGCGAGGGAGGGATCGTCCGCGACCTCCCTTCGGCGGCCGTGCCGCCGTCCCCCCGCCCCTCGCCCTCCTCGATGCCGGGACCCTCGCCTTCGCCGGGTCGCTCCCCGAGGAGCGACGCGTAGTCGACTTCCACCGACTCCTCGAACTCCACCGGCTCGACATCGACAAGCACGGGGGCGGGCACGCGCGGAGGAACGATGGGCCGGGGGGGCGCCATGGCCAGGCGCAGCGCCTGCATGGAACCCGATGCGGCCCGGTTGTCGCCCGCGCGCGGACCCGCGGCGGCGTACGGGGACACGACGGGCGCCGGAATGCGCCAGAAGAGGAACAGAAACAGATGGAAGCCGAGCGATAGCCCCATCGCCGCGCGCCAGAGCTTCTTCTCGCGCCGGCGGCGGTCCTGGTTGCTCGAGTTGCCCGGTGTCATCGGTCTGATGGAGGCCAGTTCCTTCGGTGAGGGAGAGCGAAGCCCGGCTGTTCGGGAGGCGCGACGCCGGAAAACGAGACGGAATGAGCCTCGCTTGTCGCGCCGTCCACGACCCACACCAGCCCGGAAGTCCTTAGTACCAACGAGGGGGATCCGAGGTTTCGGGCTACCGCGGCCACCTTCGGTTCCGCGGGACGCCCGATGTCGACAACCACCAGGCCCTGCTCGCCCGCGGCGATGTAGGCTCGGGACTCCAGCAGCGCCACGTCGAAGGCGTTGCGAACCCCCTGGTAGCGGGCGGCGAGCCGGGGCATGGCCGGATCGGACACGTCGATGACGTATACGCCGTCCCGGCCGGCGGCCACCACGCCGAGCGCGCCTTCCACGTCGAGCGAACGGGCGCTCGCGGCCAACTCCAGAGCCCCCATCTCCTCGAGCGTGCCTCCGTCGCGCGCCACCAGGCGGGGGCCTTCCAGCACCCACGCGATCGGTGATGCGCGCGGCCAGACCAAGTCGGCGGCCAGCGGGTCGCCCGTGGTGCGCGCGGCTTCCGACAGCTCCAGGTCGGCGCCCTGTCCGAGGCTGGTGAAGCCGAGCAGACCCCCCGCCCCCGACACCACCAGCCCCCCGCCGCTCCCCGCCGCAACCAGGCGGGCGCCGCGCGCGTCGACCCTCCGGCCGGGTCTGTCGTCCCGCAGGAGCGGAAGGGCGAACAGGCCGTTCGGGGTGGCCGCGACGAGGGCCGCGCGCTCCTCGACCACCGCGGCATCACGCAGCCCCCGCAACCCCCCCAGCGGCGACTGCGCCTCGCCCTCCAGCAAGACCAGTCCTTCAGCTCCGCTCAGGAGCGCGGCCGACCCAGCCACCCGGCCCCGGTCGGGCAGGAAGGGAAGCTGGACCGTCTGTCGCGGCCGGAGGTCCAGCCGGGGACCCGCCACGAACCGTCGCGCGGCCCCGTCGTCGAATTCCTTGCCGAGCAGGAAGCCCAGGGTGAACCCGACAGCCGTGGCCAGCGGCGCGAAGCACTCCGTCCGGGTGCAGGTGCCCAGGTTGGGACTGAAGTCGGCCGAAGTGAACGTCGGGATGCCGATGGCCACGGCTCCGATCGCGCCCCCCAGCCACTTGCGGTGGCCGCCGGGACCGAATTCCTGCGCGGTTGCGGCCGTGGGCGGCGGCAGCGCCACGGCCACCACCAGCAGGCCGGCGCAAACGGCTGGTCCGCATCCCTTCCACGGGCGGTCCGGGGCGCGATCCCGCGCCCGAGCCGGTCCTCGCGCGCCCCACCGCTTCGGGCGCGGCCGGCGGCAGACCGGGCGGCTCACGGCTCCCGCACCTGGAACTCCCGCTCCACGTCCACCTGGACGAGCGCATTGCGGTCCAGGACCCGCAGCCGCAGCCCGTAGCGGCCCGGCGGCGGCTCGTCGAGCTGGATGGTGAAGTACTCGGGCAGCATGTCCCTCGCCTGCACCTGGTTCTGCTTGCTGAAGGTGAGGCGCACGGCCTGGTCGCCCTCGGCGCTCAGCCCCCAACGGTCCGCCAGCTCGCCCAGCAGCTGCACCAACGACCCGGTCCGATGGATCTCCTCCACCGTCACCGCCAGCTCCAGGTCGTAGGACGCGACCTGGTTCGAGTCGGGCAGCAGGTTGTAGAGCTCGAAGTAGACGCCGATCTCGTCATCGGGGGCGTAGGTGAGCGTGGGCTCGGGCACCATGCGGAAGTCGGTGCGCGTGCGCGGAGGATCCGTGACGACTTCGAGCGACCGGGTCAGGAGGATGTCGCTTACGCTCGGTTCGCCGGTGGGAAAGCTGCGGGCGTCCACGCGCGCCCGGTGCACGGCGGCCGCCCAGCTGAGCGGGTCACGCGCTTCCGCCGACACGATGTGCGGCTGCCCGGCGGGCACGGTCGTGCGCCAGTTCAGGGGAAGCGCGCGGCCTGCCTCGAAGGTCACCTGCCGAGCCTCGGTAACGCGGCGAATCTCGGCCCCGTCGGGCTCGACCACGAAGAGGCCGGTTTCGAAGGTGGCCGCCGCCATCCCGACCGCCTCGCGGAGCGAATCCAGGGGGACGGCCGCGTACACCTCCAGATCGATCTCGTCGTCCACACCCCGGAAGCGCGCGATTTGAGCGGGTACCTGCAGGAGCGCGGGAAGCGACGGCGCCGTGAAGCGCGCGGGCTGGCGCGCCCGGTAGTTCTCGGCGTAGAAGCGGAAGTCGTTGGCGAAGGTGGCTCCGCGGTATCCCGGCATGCCCCGGAACACGAACACCGGACCGTTCCTTCCGTAGCTCCAAACGGTCGTCACCCGACCGGTGGACTCCAGGTCTCCGGCGGACGTCGTGTTGGCCCCGAAACTCGCCTGGCGCAGCGGTCTTCCGTAGCGCACCCAGATCTCGCCCCGGTCGGTGCGCCATCCCGGGACATCGTACTCGGGCAGACCGAACCGGAGATCGACGTAGGCCATGCGCGACAGGTACTCGGCCCAGTACTCGTTTGAAGGCGTCAGGTAGAGCGGATCCCACGCGGTCCAGAAGCGGCGGGCCGCGTCGGCCGGATCCGCGCCGACCCGCGCCTCGAAGATCTCCGCGTCATCCTGCGTGAGCAGCCGCGAGACCGCCAGGAAATCCGCGCGCACCTCCTCCGGCAGCAGCTCGACCGCATATTCGAACGCGCCCGCGGCCTCGTCGTCGCGGCCCTCGGCGTGCAGTCCCAGGCCGAGCGCGAGATAGGCGCGGGGCTCGGAAGGGGCCGCGCGCACGAAGCGCAGGGCTTCGGCCATGAACTCGGCCATGCGCCCCCTGTCGTAGTAGAAGGCCAGCAGATGGGTCGCCGCCCCCGTGTGCGCGGGATTCGCGGTCAGAGCCCGGTGAAAGTGGTCGAGCATGGCCTCGCGCGCGGCGGCCCCCTGCCCCGGGGCGTAGCCCGAAGCCTGGAGCACGTCCCAGACGTAGTTCGCGCTCTCGAAGGCGATGTCCCCGCGGAGTTCCGCGATGCCGATGGGGAGAAGGCGGCGGTAGCGAAGCCGGCGCCAGGTCGTCTCGCTGAAGATGCCGAGCTGGTAGTGGACCTCCGCGAGCGTGGGCGCGTCGGCGCGTTCGGCCACATCCAGCGCCCGCCGGAGCATCCTGCGTGCGTCCACGCGGATCTCCTGCATCATCAGGAGCCTGGCAAGCTCCAGCAGGTACAGGGGATTCTGCGGGTCGTGGCGCACCGCCTGGTCCAGCGCTTCGCGGGCGATGATGCGGCGACGGAAGTCACCCGTGCTGCGCGGAGCCTGCCGGGCGTGATACACCCCCTTGAGGAAGTGCGCCTCGGCGTACCCGGGATCGATCGTGACGGCTCGCTCGATAAGGCCCAGGGCACGGGCGGTATCGCCTTCCTGCGCCAGCCGGACACCCTCCTCGAGCGCCGCGCGCGCCGCGTTGCGCTGAGCCACGATCCCATGGGGCAGGGACAGCGCACACAGCAGAAGGAAGGCGGCGATCTGCTTCATGGACATCCGAAAACCAGGTGCGACGAGACACGCGGAACTTGCGTGTACCCCCGACCCCCGGCAACTTGCCGCCTCCAAATCCTTTACGCTCGCCGAGCACCGAGCACATGAACTCCACGACCGGTCCGCGCGGCCCCGGCGCGTATCTGGAACTGACCAAGCCCGGGATCGCGTGTTTCGTGATGACCCTGACCGGGGTGTCCTGCTATATCGCGGTCGGCGGCGCCCTCGGGGTTCTGTTGATCGTCCACACGGCGCTGGGGACGGGACTGGTGACGGGTGGCGCGCTGGCGCTCAACCAGTACGCCGAGCGCCGCGAGGACGCGCTCATGACGCGCACCCGCGCACGCCCGATCCCGTCGGGGCGCGTAACTCCGCGCGAGGCTCGCGATTTCGGGCTCCTGCTAACCGTGGCCGGGGCCCTCTACCTGTGGGAGGCCGCCGGCGCGCTGCCCTCGATTCTCGCCCTCGTCTCGAGCGCCCTCTACGTGCTGGTGTACACGCCGCTCAAGACGCGAACCTCGCTCGCGAGCCTGGTGGGCGCGTTTCCCGGCGCGCTTCCCGTGCTGGTGGGCTGGAGTGCCGCGGCGGGCACGTTGTCGGCACAGGCGTTCGCGGTGTTCGGGATCTTCTTCATATGGCAGCTTCCGCACATCCTCGCGCTGGCGTGGATCTGCCGCGAGGACTATGCCCGCGCGGGCATCATCATGGCGCCCCCGGGCGACGAGCACGGACGCCTCCTCAGCCTGCGCATGCTGGCGGCCGCCGCCGCGCTGGTTCCGGTGAGCCTTGCGCCCGTGCTGCTCGACCTGACCGGCATCGTATACGCCGCCGGAGCATTGCTGGCGGGCATCGCCCTTCTGGCGGTGACGTTCGCGGCCGCGGGGCGCCTTACGGACCGTCGAGCGCGCCGGGTCTTCCTGGGCACCCTGCTCTATCAGCCCTGCCTGCTGGTGCTGCTGATCGTCGATACCCTGGCAGTCGGTGGATGAATCCGCGCGAGGGGTTCTTCCGCGGGCTGCCGACCACCTGAACCGGAGCGCGACCGTGAACGTCCTGTCTTCGCCCCTTCCGTTTCCCGCCGCGCGAACCCGTCGCCGTTCATTCCGGCCGCGACCACTCATCGCCGCCGCTGCGCTCGTCGCTGCGGGGTTCGGCTCGGGGGCTCCCGCGGCTTCCGCCCAGGAAGAACCCCGGCCCCGGGCGCGCGACGTCGGGATCGCGCCAGGCATCTTCGCTCCGGGCCCCTACAACGCGATCACGGACGTGGAGGGCGTGCTGGTGGGGCACGCCACTGTGCGCGAGGGCGACCGCGTCCGTACCGGGGTGACGGCCATCCGGCCACACGGAGGGAACGTCTTCCGCGACCGGGTGCCGGCCGCAATGCACGTCGGCAACGGCTTCGGCAAACTGCTCGGCGTGACCCAGGTGCGGGAGCTGGGGGAGCTGGAGACGCCCGTCCTGCTCACCTGCACGCTGTGCGTGTGGAAGGCGGCGGACGCTCTCACGGAGTGGATGCTGGCCCGCGAGGGGATGGAGGGGGTGCGCTCCATCAACCCGGTCGTGGGCGAGACCAACGACGGCGGCCTGAACGACATCCGATCACGGCCGATCACTCCCGAGCACGTGCGCGCGGCACTCGAGTCGGCCCGCACCGGCCCGGTCGAGGAGGGGTCGGTGGGGGCCGGCACGGGGACCCGCGCGTTCGGCTGGAAGGGCGGCATCGGCACCAGCAGCCGGGTGGTGCCCGACGAGCTGGGCGGGTACACGGTGGGCGTGCTGGTGCAGTCCAACTTCGGCGGCATCCTCTCGATCGCGGGGGCGCCGGTGGGACGCGAGCTGGGGCGCTACTCGTTTCAGGGGACGGCGCCGGGCAGCGACACACCCTTCGGCGCGGACCAGGGCGAAGGGCGGGGAGGCGGAGACGAGGGGCAGGGATCCATCATGATGGTGGTCGCGACGGACGCGCCCCTCTCCCCCCTCAAGCTCGAGCGCGTGGCGCGGCGGGCCATGATGGGGCTGGCGCGCACCGGATCGTTCGCCGGCAACGGCTCGGGCGACTACGTGATCGCCTTCTCGACTGCATCCGGTGTGCGGCGTGGGGGGGACGACGTGCTGGCCGTCGAGGAGGTCGCTAACAACCGCATGTCGTCGCTCTTCCTGGCCACCGTGGAAGCCACCGAGGAGGCCGTCTACAACTCGCTCTTCAAGGCCACCACCGTTTCGGGGATGGGGAACACCGCGGAGGCCCTGCCCATCGACGAGACGCTGGAGGTGCTGCGGCGCTACAACGTCATCCCCTGAGGCAGCGGCCCGGCCGGGCCGGATGAGCGGCGCGTGGCCGCCTATCCCAGGCGGGCCGCCTTGACGTAGGAGATCTGGTCCAGTTCGCGCAGGCGATCCAGCAGCTCCTGCGTGATCTCGCCATCCACCGAGACCGCCGCCATGGCGTCCCCGCCCGGCTCCAGGCGGGCCTGGTGGTATCCGGCGATGTTGAAGCCCATGGACGCCAGCACCGTGCCCACTCCCGCGATCACCCCGGGCTTGTCCTGATTGCGCACGATGACGATGGATCCGCGCGGCTCCAGGTCGATGGAGAAGCCGCCGATGCCGACGATGCGGGGGTGGGTGCCCTCCAGCAGCGCTCCCGCGACGCGCAACAGGCCGCCCTCCGCCTCCACCTCGGTGACCAGGTACTCGGAGTAATCGGGATGCCGGGTCGCGCGCGCCGCCACCACCCTCATGCCGCGCGCTTCGGCGAGACGGGCCGCGTTGACGGCGTTGACGCGCGTTCCTCCGACGATGTCCTCCAGCAGCCCGCACAGCACCGCGGCGGTAAGCGGGCCGGGGGCCTCTTCCGAGGCACCGCTGTAACGCACCTGCACCCCCCGGATGCCTCCGGAAGCGAGCGCGCACGCGAGACGCCCGATCCGGGTTCCCAGCTCCAGCAGGGGACGCAGCTTGCGCAGCGTTGCGCCATCGATGCCGGGCGCATTCACGGCCCGGGAGAGATCGCCGTCGAGCAGCGCTCCGCGCACGGCCGACGCGATCTCGGAGGCCACCAGCTCCTGCGCCTCCGCGGTGGAGGCCCCCAGGTGGGGACTGAGGATGAGGTTCGGGCTCCCCAGGAGAGGGCTGGACGCCGACAACGGCTCCTGGCGGAAGACATCCAGTGCGGCGCCCGCCAACCATCCCTCCCGGAGGGCGCGGGCGAGCGCGTCCTCGTCCACCACCCCGCCGCGAGCCGCGTTGACGAGGTAGGCCGACTGCTTCATTCGGCGCAGCTGCTTCGCCCCGATCATGGACGTGGTGGAGGGAGTGAGGGGCACGTGGAGGCTGAGGAAGTCCGCCTGCTCGATCACGTGGTCGAGGCCGCTCGGCTGCGCGTCCAGCTCCTCGGCGCGGGTTGCGGGCAGATAGGGATCGTAGACCAGCACCCTCATGCCGAAGGCGCGGGCGCGGCGCGCCACCTCCCCGCCGATTCTCCCGGCCCCGACCAGCCCGAGCGTCTTGCCGTTGAGCTCGACCCCGGAGAGTCCCGGCGTCTTCCAGGTCATCTCGCGCACCGACCGGTCCGCGGCCACGACCTTGCGCGCGAGCGCCAGAATGAGCGCAAAGGTGAGCTCCGCGGCGGAGACGGTGTTGCCCGCGGGCGCGTTCAGCACCGGGATGCCGCGCTCGGTGGCGGCGTCGAGGTCTATGTTGTCCACCCCGGCTCCGGCCCGCCCGATGACCTTCAGGCTGGACGCCGCCTCGATCAGTTCCCGGGTGATCCGGGTGGCGCTGCGCACGATAATGGCGTCCGTCCCGGTTATCGCTCGTTCCTTCTCCGCCGCCGGACGCTCCGCCAGCCAGCGCACCTCGAAGCGCTCGTCGCCGGTGAGCGCGCCGAGCCCCGAGGGTGAGACCTGGTCGGCAACACCGACCACGTACCGGCGGCCGCGCGCGCTCATCGCCTTCCTCCGGCAAGCCCCTGCCCCGGGGGTGCCCGCAGGACCTCCTCCAACGCCCCCAGCACCCGATCCAGTTCCTCCACCGTGTGGTCTCCCATGTGGCCGATGCGCACCGACCGCGGTTTGAGTCTGCCGTATCCTGCTCCGATCACGAACCCCCGCTCCTTCATCGCGTGCGCGACCTCCGGACCGGTCCGCCCGGGGGGCAGGAGCAGGCAGGTCACTGTGGGCGAACGAAAACCGTCCGGTGCCAGCACCGACAGCCCCGCACCGATGCGCTCTCCCGACGCGTCCGCCCAATCGGCGCACCTTCGCGCCATCGCCGCGTGGCGCGCCCAGCGTCTCTCCAGGCCCTCCGCCGAGATGTGGCGCAACTGCTCCGCCAGGGAGTACATCAGCGTCACCGCGGGCGTGTTCGGCGTCTGTGCCTTCGCCAGAGAACTGGAGAACGCGACCAGGTCGAAGTAGACCCCCTTGCGTGCCGCGCTCGCGGATCTCTCCAGCATGCGCTCCGACGCGACGCCGAACGCCAGCCCCGGCGGCAGCGCCATCGCCTTCTGGGAACCGGCGAGCACGAAATCGAGGCCCCGCTCGTCCGCCTGCACCGGGGCGCCTCCCGCACTGGTAACGGCATCGACCAGCACCAGCGTGTCCGGGAACTCCCGCACCGCCGCCGCCAGGTCGGCGATAGGGTTGAGAGCGCCGGTGGAGGTCTCGGAATGCACCATGGTCACGGCGTCGTAGCGCCCCGCCTGCAGGCGGGCCCGCACGGAATCCGGATCGTGCACGCCGCCCCACGGCGCGTCGACAACGTCCACCTCGAACCCGCAGGCGCGCGCGATGCGGGCGAAGCGCTCGGAGAACGCCCCGTTCACGAGCGACAGCACCCGCTCCCGCGCGCCGTTGCGCACCGCCGCCTCCATGAGGCCGGTGGCGGACGAGGTCGACAACAGTACCGGCCGCGATGTGCCGAACACCTCCCGCAACCCGGGCTGAATCTCGCGCATGAGCGCGTTGATGGGTTCGCCGCGGTGCCCGATGAGAGCCCGCTTCTGGGCCGCCAGCACCGCCGGCCGCACCTCTGTGGGACCGGGCAGAAAGAAGCGGCCGAACCCGTTCTCACCGTCCGGGCCGCCGCACGCCGCCGAGTTGTCGGTCATGGTCTCACCTTCTGCGGCGCGCCGCCTTCCGGCGGGCCCCGGCATCCAGGATTCGCTTGCGCAGACGGATTGCGCCCGGGGTTACTTCGATGAGCTCGTCGTCCGCGATGAACTCCAGAGCGGATTCCAGCGTGATTACGCGGGGCGGCTCCAGCCGGATGTTGTCGTCCGCGGCCGCCGCCCGGATGTTGGTGAGCTTCTTTCCCTTGCACATGTTGACGTCCAGGTCGCCCGCTCGGACGTGCACGCCGACGATCATGCCCTCGTAGACCGGGGCGCCGGGCTTCAGGAAGAAGGTGGCGCGCTCCTGCAGGCCGAAGATGGCGTACGCCACCGCGGCGCCACGGCGGTCGGCCACCACGGCGCCACGGTCGCGTCCGGGCAGCGCCCCCGCCCACGGCCCGTACTCCAGGAAGCGGTGGTGCATCAGCCCGTCCCCGCGGGTGTCGGTGAGGAACTCGGTGCGGTAGCCGAACAGGCCGCGTGCCGGAATACGGAAGCGCAGGCGAATCGGCCCCCGGTCCGTCGGTCTCATCTCGAGCATTTCGCCCCGCCGCCCGCCCAGTTTCTCGATGACGGTGCCCACCCGGGCTTCCGGCGTCTCGGCCACCAGCTCCTCGTAGGGCTCCAGAGGCTCGCCGGCGGGGCCTTCGCGGATGAGCACGCGCGGGCGGGAGACCTGGAACTCGTAGCCCTCGCGGCGCATGGTCTCCATGAGGATGGAGAGGTGCAGCTCGCCCCGCCCGGCGACCCGGAAGGTGTCCGGATGGTCGGTCGCCTCCACTTTCAGGGCGACGTTGCGCTCCATCTCCCGGAACAGCCGCTCGCGGAGCTGGCGCGTGGTCACGTACTTCCCCTCGCCGGAAAAGGGCGAGTCGTTGACGACGAAGTCGACCGATATCGTGGGCCGCTCCACGGCGATGCCGTTCAGGCGCTCGAGGTGCTCCGGATCGGCCAGCGTCCTGCCGATCTCCACGCCCGGGACGCCCGCCACCGCCACGATGTCTCCCGCACCGGCTTCCGCGATGTCCACGCGCTCCAGACCGTCGAATCCATACACCTTGAGGGCGCGCGAACGGGCCGCGTCATCCTCCTCGACCATGCCGGCCGCGCCCATCGGCAGCAGCGCCACCTCCTGGCCGGGCCGGATGCGCCCGCGCTCGACGCGGCCGATCGCGATGCGTCCGACATAGGAGGAATGGTCCAGCGTCGAGACCAGCATCTGGAAGGGCCCCGCCGGTTCGACGGGCGGAGCGGGCACGTGATCCACGACGGCCGCGAACAGCGGCGCGAGATCGGCGCCGCGCCCATCGGCATCCGGTGTCGCCCATCCTTCCCGACCCGAGGCGTACAGGAAGGGGGCGTCGAGCTGCTCGTCGGTGGCCTCGAGGTCCATGAACAGCTCCAGCACCTCGTCGTGGACCTCTTCGGCGCGCGCGTCCGGGCGGTCGGCCTTGTTGATGACCACCACCGGCGCGTGGCCCAGCTCGAGCGCCTTGGCCGTTACGAACCGGGTCTGGGGCATCGGTCCCTCGGCGGCGTCGACCAGGATCAGCACCCCGTCCACCATGCGCAGGATGCGCTCGACCTCGCCTCCGAAGTCGGCGTGGCCCGGAGTGTCCACGATGTTGATCTTGAACTCGCCCCAGCGCACGGAAGTGTTCTTGGAGAGGATCGTTATGCCCCGCTCCCGCTCCAGCGGATTCGAATCCATCACCCGCTCGCGCACGTGCTGGTTTTCGCGGAACACCCCTGCCTGGCGGAGCATCTGGTCCACGAGGGTGGTCTTCCCATGATCGACATGGGCGATGATTGCGACGTTGCGGACCTTCATGCCGGGGTTCGGCTCTTGCCGGATTGATGTCTGGTAGCGACGAACGCGCGAAGCCCGGCGAGCCTTCTAGCGATCCGCTCGCCGGAGCACCCGCCCGGCACGCTCGCCGGTGAAGGCCCCGTCACGGATCGCCGCCGTGCCGTTCACGAAAACGTGCACCATACCCTGCGACAATTGGTGCGGGTCCGTGTAGGTGGCGAGATCGCGGACCTCCTCCAGGTCGAAGACCACGATGTCCGCGACCGCCCCCATGACGAGCCTCCCTCGACCTCGGAGACCGAAGACGTCCGCGGGAAGGGACGTCATGCTGCGGATGGCCGCCTTCAGGCTTACGGTGCCGTCCTCCACCACGTACCTGCGCAGCTTGCGCGGGAAGGTGCCGTAGGCGCGCGGATGCGGCACGCCAACCTGCCACTCCGGCAGCGCCCCGTCGGAGGCCGTCATGGTCCAGGGCTGGATCATGAAGGCGGCGATGTCGTCGTCGCTCATGTTGAAGGAAACGACCGACGCTCCTCCCTCCCCGATCAGCTCCAGAGCCGCGTCCAGAGGATGGAGAGAGCGGGCGATGGCGACATCCTCCAGGGTGCGGCCCTCGATCGACGGCTCAGGGCGGAAGCGGCGGAACTGGAGGCGGTCCGCCCCTCCGCGGCGCGCGAGGTTGGCTTCCATCTCTTCGCGGATGCGTGCGCGCGTGGCGGGATCGGCGAGGCGAGCCGTGAGTGAATCGCCTCCCCCTGCCTGTGCCCAGCGCGGCAGAAGCGCCGCCGAAAGCCCCGTTGAAGAGGCCTCGTACGGGTACTGGTCCGCGTACACCTCGACCCCCTCCGCGCGGGCCGCCTCGATGGCGGCGATCACCTCCGCCGACTTGCCCCACACCGGCGGCCCGAGCGCCTTGATGTGGGTCACCACCCCCGGCAATCCCGCCGAGCGCGCCACCGTAATCACTTCCTCCACCGCCGCGACCAGGCCGATGGTGTAGTTCGACTCGTCGCGGATGTGGCTGGTGTAGACCCCACCGTACTCGGCCACGACCTCGGCGAGGGCCGTCAGCTCATCGGTATCCGAGTAGCTTCCGGGGGCGTAGAACGGTCCAGACGACATGCCGAACGCCCCTTCCTCCATGCCCTCCCGCACCAGGGCCTTCATCTCCTGCAGTTCGTCGGGGCCCGGCAGCCGATCGTCCATCCCCAGCACCGCCCTGCGCACCGATCCGTGGGGCACCAGCTGCGCCACGTTCACCCCGAGCCCGTCTTCGAGCAGCACCGCCCGTTGCAGGGCCAGGTCCATCGGCCCTCCGCCATCGGGGTTCACCACCACCGTCGTGATGCCCTGCGCCAGCAGGGGCTCGGCGTGGCTGCGGTCTTCCGTGTCGAGTCCCGAGCCCGCGTGCGAATGAACGTCGATGAAGCCTGCGGAGACGTGGAGACCGGCGATGTCCAGGGTGTCGCGCGCAGTGTAGCCGGCGAGATCGCCCATCGCCGCGATCCGGTCTCCTCGCACTGCCAGATCCGTGACGAACTCGGGGGCGTCGCCCACGGCCTGCAGGATGCCGCCGCGCAGGATGACGTCGAACTCGGGGGCGTCGCCCGACGAACATGCGCTCGCGGTCAGCACGAAGAGAAGACTCAGCACACGGCGGCGCGGGGCGTCAACAGCAGTTCCCATCTCCGGATTCCTTGTCAGCGGTCGGCGTTTGCGGACGCCGCCGGTTGCACTTCCACGGCATGCGGGGCCCCCGCCAACGCAAGCGGCTGCCCCGGGAGCGTCCCGTGAGTCGAGCCCAGGTCAGTTGCGAGGCGCCGCCGCGCTCCCCTCCCAGTCCGGATCCGCGGCCCCCGTCCAGGAGGAGGCGGTGGCATCGTACGACATCCCGTGGATGCGTCCGAACGCGCCGGAGCGTGGCACCTCCTGCACCGCGAAACCGAGCTGACGCAACTCCGCGATGACCTCCGGGGACCAGCCGATATCCGGCGACGTCTCCATCTGGAACCCGCTCTCGGAGCCCGGTGAGTTCAGCGATCCCTGCATCGGATGAAGGCGTGCGGCGGCCAGCGCCTCGGGAAGGGAGAGCCCCTGATCGACGACCCGGCATACCGCCTGCACGACGGCCGAGACGATGCGTGCTCCCCCGGCAGCGCCCAGCACCAGCATCGGATCGTCGCCGTCCAGTACCATGAACGGGGCGATGTTGGAGCGCGCCCGCTCGCCCGGCTCGAGGCGGCCCAGATACCCTCCCAGGGTCGCCGCGTAGAGGAAGCCCAGCCCCGGCGTGGCGATCTTCGAGCCCATCGCCGGCCCGATGGTCTGGGTGAGCGACACCGCCATGCCGTCGGCGTCCGCGGTCGAAAGGTGCGTGGTGTGTCCGTCGTCGTCCGGGCCTGCGAAATAGGTAGCTCCGGTCTCCGGGGAAGCCCGGGGCGCAGCTGCGGGCTCCGGTCCCATGGCCGCCGCCGCCACCGGCAGATGGACGCGTTCGGCCTGCTCGCGCGCCCATTCCCGCGACGTGAGCAGCTGCCACGCGTCGGGTCCGCGGTGGGTGCGCGCCGCCTCGAAGCCGAGCGCAAGCGCCTGCCCCACCACCAGGGCCCACGTCGTCTCGTCGGCCCCCGCCATGTCGAAGTTCTCGATGATCTGAAGGATGCCGATGGTCATTGCCCCGGCAGCCGGGGTGAACGTGCCCACCAGCTCGTGGCCGCGGTAGCTGCCCCGCACCACGCGGGAATCCTCGGCGCGGTAGCCGGCGAGCGCGCCGGCCGTGACGTGCCCGCCCGCGCCCACGATGTCGTCGGCCATGGCCCTCGCGATCTCGCCCCGGTAGAAGGCGTCGGCGCCTCCGGAAGCGATGCGGCGCAGCACCATCGCCAGATCGCTCTGCACGAAATGGTCGCCCGCGTCGTACGGCGATCCGTCCGGCTCGATGTAGTACAGGGTCGCGCCCTCGGATTCCCGCAGTTGCTCTGAAGTCGATGCCTGGCGGGCGGCTTCACCGGGCAGGAGCACGAAGCCTTCGGAGGCGTACCGAATGGCCGGCTCCATTACGGTGGCCAGCGGAAGCGTGCCGTGCTCGTCGAGGAGGCGGGTGAGCCCCGCGACGGCCCCCGGCAATCCCACGGTGGGATACCCGTAACCGGCCTGAGGGGCCGTGTCGGGATCGTAGGTGTCCGGGGCCTGGGTGGTGGCGTCGATGCCGTGAAAGGTCCCTTCCGCGGTTCGCACCAGTATCTGGGTGCGCCCGCCGATCGAGTTCATGCTCGGCTCCACCACCGATACCGCAAATGCCGCGGCCACCGCCGCATCGGCCGCGTTGCCGCCCCGCTCGAGCATTTCGACGCCCGCGGCGGTCGCAAGCGGCTGGGCCGCGACCACCATTCCCCGGCTCGACTGCGCCACCTGGTCGGTGGTGGGCTCGACGCGCGTCGGCGCAGTCCCGCCACATCCCCACAGCAGAACCAGTGAAAGGGCAAGACAGCGAGAGGAGTGCGATGCCCTCATGAAACCTCCCGTCCCACGCAGACGCGGCGCGGACTCCATTCGATCCGCAGGTCCCGCGTCCCCGGATGTCAGTCCACCTGGAGGTACCCGTGCTCTTCCAGCAGCGCTCTCAGCCGCGGCTCGCGGTCAGGCAGACGCGTGCGGCTGACCTGGCGGGCGAGCGCGATCCGGTCTACTTCCGAGACGCGATCCAGGATTGCGATGGGCGTCCCATACCGCAGCAGGATGCGCTTGGCGTCCACAGCTACGGAATCGATCACCTTCTCATGGGGCGCGGATTCAGGCACGCTCACCTCCAACTCGTCCAAGACCTCGAAATCGACGGATCGAAACACCGTGCCAAACACAACGGCACAGAATGAGAAAGATATGTTTCCTCGCCCTTTCCGCCAAGCTCGGCGCCGCTTCAGCCACTCCCCAGCATGAGCCCCGCCGTCCAGAACAGATCGTGCTGCGTGGTCTCCACGTCGTTGTCGGCGAAGATCGGGCTGATGTAGTCGGAGAGTTCGGTGACGATGCGCAGCGGACCCATCCTCACCTCGATGCCCGCGCCGAGCAGCATGGTCCTCCGGGTCTGATCGTGCAGGGGCGACCGGTGCAGCGCGTCCAGCGACTCCAGGTCGTAGTGCTTCACGCCACCGCCACCCAGCAGGTACGGTTGAACGGGAACGCCGCTGGGAAGCGGGCGGAAGACGAGGGCGGCAGTGGCGTTGAGGAGGTTGTTGCGAGCCTCGCACTCCGGACACATGCCGGCCGAGACGGCGAGGTCCGCGCTCGTCGCGTACGCCAGCGTCGCGCGCCCCGAGATGGGCCCGGAAACGGCGAGTTCCAGCCCGAGGGAGTAGGCGAAGCTCCGTTCGCGCTCGCCGAACTCGACCGCCTGCCCGAAGCCGGCATCTGCCAGAAGGCCCAGATCCTGGGTGGGCACGTAGTATCCGGCCTGGAAGATCAGGTAGCCTCCCTGGGCCCTCGCGCCCGGCGGCGCCAGCGCGGTGGAGAGGCATCCCGCAAGCAGCACCAGCGCAGTTGCCCTCGATCCGTGTCCGATTCTCATGTGCGCATCGCTCCGGGTTGGTCGGGTTGGTTTGGGGTCGTCCCCCCGCGGCCGGCCTCGACCGGGAGGGCGCGAGGTGCTCCGGCAGCGCGGGAAAGGACAGGTTAGATTGTAGCCCCGCCCACGCAACAACAACCCGCGATGGCTCAAACGTCCCGATTCTCGCCTTCGATCGAGGATTACCTGAAGGCGATCTTCGCCCTCACGGAGCACGACGATACCGCCACCACCAGCGATATCGCCAGCACCCTGGGCGTACAGCCCGCGTCGGTGAGCGGAATGGTGAAGCGCCTGGCCGACCTGGGCGTCGTGGAGCACGAGCCCTACCGCGGCGTCGGCCTCACGCCCAGCGGCCGCCGGGAAGCGCTCCGCATCGTTCGTCGCCATCGCATCATCGAGACCTACCTCAGCGTGCGCCTCGGCTATTCCTGGGAGGATGTGCACGACGAAGCCGAGCGGCTCGAGCACGCCGCCTCCGATCAGCTCATCGAGCGCATGGCCGACGCGCTCAAGAACCCGCGCCACGATCCCCACGGCGCGCCCATTCCGACGCCGGGAGGCGAGATCGATTCGACCAGCTATCCGACGCTGGCGGATTCCGACGCCACCGGCCCGATCCGGATCCGCGCGGTGCGCGACGACGAGCCGGAGAGACTGCGCTATCTGGAGGCCAGGGGGCTCCTGCCGGGGGTGATCCTGGCGGTGGAGGAGAGGGCTCCGTTCAACGGACCCGTGACGGTGCGCCTGGGCGGACCCGACGGCGACAGCCAGGCGATCGGCTTCGACCTGGCGCGCTGCATCTTCATCGACCTGGAGCCGGCCGCACAGCCCGCCGACGACTCCGCGCGGTCCCTCTGACGTCCGAGGCCGTCAGGGCACCACAAGCGCCTTCGTGACCCGCAGCGCGGCCACATCCTCGAGCGCCTGCTGCGTGCTTTCGAGCGGATAGCGCGCCCCGATCACCTCGGCGAATGGCAGGCGTTCGCGGTGCCGGGAAAGCAGCCGGAGGGCGCGTACCAGATGATGGAAGTCGGTCCCCCACTGGCCCCGCACGTCCACGTGCCCGCGGTTGATGTCGGTGTGCGGATTGATCTCTACGGGCCCGGCGTCGGTGTAGTGTCCTGCCACGACATAGCGGCCCCCGTCGCGGACGAGCGCGAATCCCTCGGGGATGGCGGCCGGGTTGCCGCTCGCCTCGATGACCAGGTCGGCCCCGCGCCCTCCGGTGCACGCCATGACCGCGTCGAGGCGCTCCTCCGGCGTGGTGCCCGACAGCGAGAGCCCCACTCCCGCTCCCATGCGTGCCCCGAGCGCCAGGCGGGCATCCGGATCGCCGATGAGCACGACCTCGGCCGCGCCCGACAGACCGGCGAAGGCGGCGGCGGCCAGTCCCACCGGACCGGCCCCCTGCACCACCACCACATCCCCCATGCGCAGATCGGCGCGATCCACCGCCGCGAAGCCGGTGAAGAGCCCGCACCCACCCCCGATCACGTCGTCCGCGTCCAGGTTGTCCGGCAGCCGGAGAATGCGCACTCCCGGCTTCAGGCAGATGCGCTCCGCCCAGCCCCCCAGCAGCCCTTCCGCGAGGGTGTAGGTGATGCCGTACACCTTGCGCGCCGGACACCGGTTGGGCTGGCGCGCCACCAGGCAGTGGTAGCAGCGGTAGCAGGTTTCGTGCACGTCCAGGAAGGTCACCACGTCGCCGGGCGCCAGCGGCCGCCCGACCGCGTCTCGCTCCACCCCGCGCGCCTCCGCCACCCTGCCCACGCTCACGTGGCCGGGGATGATCGGGTAGGGCACCCCGGCCAGCCGACCGTGCCACAGGTGGACGTCGGTGCCGCAGACTTCGCTGGCGATGGTCTCCAGGAGGACGGCGCCGGGTTCCAGGTCCGGGTCCTCCAGGGTCTGCACGACCATAGGCTCGTGCGGGCCTGTCATGACGGCTGCGCGGACGGGCATGGGTCAGGTCACCGCTCAACCGCCTCCAGCGGCTCGCTCACCCCTACCGGTCCATCACCGGCACGCCCGCGTTCTTCACGTACGTGTCCATCCACTCCACCATTTCGGCCAGCGCGTGCATCACCGACTCACGCCCCCGGTAGCCGTGGCTTTCGTGGGGCAACATCACCAGCCGGGCCGTGCCCCCGTTGCCCTTCATCGCGTGGAACATGCGCCGCGACTGCACCGGGAAGGTCCCCGAGTTGTTGTCGGCCTCCCCGTGTATGAGGATCATCGGCTCGTTGATGTCGTCGGCGTGCATGAACGGCGACATCGCGAAGTAGACGTCGCCCGCCTCCCAGAAGGTGCGGCGCTCGTTCTGGAAGCCGAAGGGCGTCAGGGTGCGGTTGTAGGCGCCGCTGCGCGCGATGCCGGCCTGGAACAGGTCGGAGTGGGCGAGCAGGTTGGCGGTCATGAAGGCGCCGTAGCTGTGGCCGCCGACGCCGACCCGGCCGCGGTCGGTGACGCCCATTTCCACCACCTTGTCCACAGCCGCCGCCGCGGAGCTTACGAGCTGATCCACATACGTGTCGTTGGGCGTCTCCTCGCCGATGATCGGCATGGTGGGTCCGTCGAAGACGGCGTACCCCTGCGTGAGGAAGAAGAGGTGTGAGGCGCCGCCCACGCGCGTGAAGCGGCTGGGCGAGCCGCGCACCTGGCCGGCCACGTCGGGGTTGGAGTATTCGCGCGGATAGGCCCACACGATAGTGGGCAGCCGCGTTCCCTCCTCGTAGTCGGCGGGCAGGTAGAGCGTCCCTGAGAGCTGCACCCCGTCCTCGCGCTCGTAGGTGACGAACTGGCGCGTCACGTCGGAGAGTTCGGGATGGGGATTCTCGAACCGGGTCAGCTGCCTGCGGTCCTCGGAACGGGTGTCGCGCACGAAATAGTTGGGCGGCTCTAGAGGCGTCTCATACTGGGTGAGGACGCGGCGGCCGTCGTCGTCGAGCATGGCGACCACGGACTCGTAGCTGCCCGGGGAGGCCTGGAAGAGGCGTTCGCTCTCGCCGGTGGCGAGATTCATGCGGTCGAGGAAGGGATGGTCGCCGGCATCCGAGGCGCCCGCGCCCGTCAGGAAGATCCAGTCGCCGTCCTGCACGATGAGCGACTCGCCGTTCTCCGCGCGCCGCGTCACCGGGGTCCCGGGGTCGCCGTAGCGGTCCTGCGAGTTGCGCTCCCAGATCAGCCTGGGCTCGGCGCCGCCGTCCACGTCGATCCGCCAGGTGCGGATCATGTTGGACCGGCGCCAGGACTCGGTCAGCAGCGCCAGACCATCCTCCCCCCGCGAGAGTCCCGCGTAGCGGAGGGCCGTGCGCGCCACCTCCGCGGCATCGCCGTCGAACGGTGCAGCCAGCCGCATCACCTGGTCGCGGTGCTCGGCCTCCGTCCAGGGATCGCCCCCGTCCAGCGCCTCGACCCACATCAGGGTGTGGTCCTCCCCGGGCATCCAGCGGTGTCCGCGCGGACCCTCCTCCACGCCTCCGATGGGCGCTCGGTCCGCGAGCGGGAGCGCCGCGACTTCGGCCACCACGCCGCCGTCCCGGCTCCAGATCTCCAGCTCCTTCGGGAAGCGCGAATCCGGCACCAGGTAGGAGAAGGGGCGCACCGTCCTCTCCGCGAGGATGTACGCGCCGCTGGGCGAACGGCTGAGATTCCAGATGCCGGGTTCCCCCAGCGTGCGCACCGTCCCGTCGTCCGCATCCACGATGGCGGGCTGGGAGGTGGCGAAGTACTCGTACAGCGCTGCGCCGTGGGAGTCTTCGATGAGGTCCTGGTAGGTGCGTACCGGGGCGGTCCTGCCTTCGGCTTCCTGGATGACCGGGCCGCCGGGGACCGGGGGCGCCATGGGCGAGGGCCCGCGTCCCGAGGGCACCAGGGTGCATAGCAGCTCGTCCCCGCCCGGCATCCACTGGCAGGGCTCTCCGCGCACCCCGTTCAGCTGCTCCCCGGTGAGCCTCCGGGCACTGGCCTCCGAGACGCTTCCGGTCCAGAGTTCGATCCCGTCGCTCACGGTGCGCGTGATCGCGAACCGGTCACCTGCGGGAGCGAAGCGCGGCACGCCCCAACCGCCCTCCGGCGCGTCGACGGATCGCTGGGAACCATCGGCGACATTCATCACCGAGAGGGTGGTGGTCAGTCCCGGATCGCGTCCCGTCGAGGGTCCGAAGACGCCGGTGGTCGCCGGATTGATGCGCCGGCCACCCAGACGAAGCATGGGCTGCGCCATGTCCTCGATCGAGGGCATGCTGCGGCGGCCGGTGAGCACGATCCACTCCCCGTCCGGGCTGACGTTCACGAACGGGGGCGGAGGCGCGTCGAGGATGCGAACGATCTCCTGGGGAGGCATGCGATATCCCTCCTGGGCGGAGACTTCGTGCGCGGCCGAGGCCAGGAACCCGGCGGCGCAGGCCGCCACGAGCGTGGCCGGCAGCAGTCTCCGTGCTCTGCCGTGGGATCGCCGGGCCGTGGACATGGGGCGGGAGGGTGTGGTGGTCGGGGCCATGATGGTCTCTCCGGAATCACGTGGCACGCCAGACGTGCTGGCGTTCGAACCGTACAGACCCGGAATGTGGGGGCACCCGAGGCGCGGGAGCAAATGCCCGGACTCTCTGGCCCGCGAGTTTCGACTCCGGTAGCTTTCGCTTCTGTTCCCGAGTTTCTCAAAGGCTCAAGAGTGCGCTTGCTTTTCCGGAGGATGAAGATGGTCCGCGGAGCCCGAATGATCCCGCTGTTTCTCCTGCTCGCCTTCGCGCCCCAGGTCTCCGCCCAGGAGGGGGAGGTGCTGTCGCTCGACAAGTACCTGGACTGGGAGTGGGTGGCCGATCCCCGCATCTCTCCCGACGGCAGCCGGATCGTGTACACGCGGTCCTGGGTGGACCAGCAGGACGACCGCAGGGCCTCGTCGGTGTGGGTGATGAACGCCGACGGCTCGCGGGCCCGCTTCCTGCTCGAGGGATCGAGCCCGCGCTGGTCGCCCGACGGCACCCGCATCGCCTTCCTCAACGACTCGCAGATCTTCGTGCGCTGGATGGACGCCGAGGGCGCCACCACCCAGATCACGCGCCTGGAGGAGAGCCCGTCCGACATCGCCTGGTCGCCCGACGGCACCCACATCTCATTCGTCATGACGGTTCCGTCGGACGAGCGCTGGGCCATCGACATGCCCTCGCCGCCCGAGGGGGCGAGCTGGACCGAAGCCCCCAAGATCGTCACACGGCTGACCTATCGCCGTGACCGCCGGGGCTACATCGACGACGGCTTCCAGCACCTCTTCCTGGTGCCCGCGGAAGGCGGCACGCCCCGCCAACTCACCGACGGCGACTGGAACCACTCCGCCCCGCAGTGGATGCCCGACGGTTCGGAGATCGTCTTCCAGTCGCTGCGCATCGAGGACTCCGAGGACATCGACCAGACCTGGCGCGAGTCCGAGATCTACGCCGTCAACGTGCGCTCGCGCGCGATTCGGCAGATCACCGACCATCGCGGCCCCGACGGCAGCCCGGTCCCCTCTCCCGACGGCAGCCTGATCGCCTACCAGGCCAACGACTGGTCCGACGACACCTACGTCGAGACCGGCCTCTACGTGATGAACGCGGACGGCTCGGGCTCACGGCTCATCGCGAGCGAGCTGGGGCGCCGGCTTTCGGGCGTGACCTGGGCCCGCGACGGCAGCGGGGTGTACTTCACCGCCGCCATGACGGGCAACTCGAACCTCTGGTTCGCCCCGGTGAATGGCGAGCCGCGCGCGGTGACCAGCGGGAACCACATGCTCGCGGTCACCACGGTCGACGAGCGCGGCCGCGCGGTGGGCACGCTCACGAGCTATCACGAGGCGGGAGACGTCATCTCCTTCGCGCTCGACAGCCCCGGCGACATCCGGCAGCTCACGCGCGTGAACGACGACATCCTGGCCGACGTCAGGCTCGGCGATGTCGAGGAGATCTGGTACAAGTCGGTCGACGACTTCGACATTCAGGGCTGGGTCATCAAGCCGCCCGACTTCGATCCCTCCGAGCGCTATCCCCTCATCCTCGCGATCCACGGCGGACCCCACGGGATGTACAACGTGGGGTTCAACTTCGGCTGGCAGAACCACGCCGCCAACGGCTACGTGGTGCTCTACACCAACCCGCGCGGCAGCTCGGGCTACGGCAGCCCGTTCGGCAATGCCATCAAGAACGCCTATCCGGGCAAGGACTACGACGACCTGATGAACGGCGTCGACGAGGTGATCGCCCGGGGCTACGTCGACACCGACAACATGTTCGTCTATGGCTGCTCCGGGGGCGGCGTGCTGACCTCATGGGTCGTCGGCCACACCGACCGCTTCCGCGCGGCGTCCGCCAACTGTCCGGTCACCAACTGGCTGTCGTTCGTCGGCACGACCGACGGAGCCACCTGGTACAAGAACTTCGAGCACTTCCCCTGGGACGACCCCTCGGAGCACCTGCGCCGCTCGCCGCTGATGTACGTGGGCAACGTGACCACGCCCACCATGCTCATGACCGGCGAGATGGACCTCCGCACGCCGATGGCGCAGACCGAGGAGTTCTACCAGGCGCTGCGGGTCCTGAAGGTCCCGGCGGCCATGGTGCGCTTCAAGGACGAATGGCACGGCACCTCGAGCATCCCCTCCAACTTCCTTCGCACCCAGCTCTACCTGCGCAGCTGGTTCGAGAGGTGGATGACGCCGATGCCGGTGACGGAGGACGGCGCGCGCTGAACGCGGATCAACATCAGAAAAGCAACGGAGCCCCGAGTTGATCCTCGGGGCTCCGTGTTCGTGTTGGTGTGTCAGCCCGGATCCCTCGCGGGATCGCGGGGATCACCCCGCGGCGGCCGTCCGTTCCCGGCGGGACCCGGTGGCCAGCGGGCGGGTTTCCTTGCCGAGCAGCCGTTCGCTCGCCGTCGGGCGGGTCTCGCGCCTGCTGGAAAGGGTGTAGTCCCTCCGTCCCTTGAAACGGGTGCTGGATCTGCGGATCAACATCATCAACCTCCTTGCATCTATGACTGCAGCGAGCCGCGTCACCCCGACGCGGTCCGCATGACTACCAATACGCCGGAATGCGGGATTGGATTCAACCGCGCCGGCGGAATACGCCGACCCGCAACGGAGGGTCGACCGTCCAGTGGAAGTAAAGCCGGTTGCGGCCGTCCCGGACCTGGTTCTGCTTCCGGTCGCGGGTCTTGGGATAGTCGACTCCCTGGGCGCTCTCAATGACCACCAGCCCCTCGCCCGCGTCGGCTTCGACCCGGCGCAGCTCGCGCTCGAGATTGCGCAGCAGCTCCTGCTCGGCCCGATCGTGGACCGGGCCATCCGCCTTGGCGGACAACTCCAGCGTCTCCACGGCTTCGTACTCCTCCGCAAAACCTTCGGCGCCCAGCGAGAGCCGCCGGTCGCGTCGGAACCCGATCTCTGTGAGGGCACGGGAATCGAAGTCGGGCTGGACGCTGTGCAGTCGGGTGCCGTAACGCTTCAGGATCATGAGTGGTCCGTTTTCCGGTTGGATGTCTGGCTACTGGGAGCTTCGCCCCAGGAGACGTTCCAGTTCCTCGGGCGAGAGCGTTTCCGCGGACTTCGACCCGAAGCCGCGCGCGGATCGGGGATGCCGCCGCCGGGCACCTTCTTCGCGCTGCTCGACCGGCGTTCCCGCGTAGTCGAACTCGGGCAGATGGATGCGCTCCAGGGTGCGTCCCAGCAGGAGTTCGATGGACTTGAGGTACGCCAGGTCCGGCGCGGTCAGGAAGCTGACCGCCGTGCCCGCCGCGCCCGCCCGCGCCGTTCGGCCGATGCGGTGGACGTAGTCGCCGGGGTCGAGCGGGATGTCGTAGTTGACCACGTGCGAGATGCCTTCCACGTCCAGACCGCGCTGCGCGATGTCGGTGGCCACCAGGACGCGCACGCCTCCGGTCGCGAAGCGGTCGAGCGCCCGCACCCGATGCCGCATCTGCCGGTCGGAGTGCATGACATCCACGGAAATGCCCTCGCGCTGGAGCCGGGTGAGCAGCATGTCGGCGCCCCGCTTGGTTCGGGTGAAGACGAGCACGTGGTTCCAGTCCGGGTCGGCCAGGAGCCGGACCAGCAGATCCTCCTTCTTCCCCGGCTTTACGGAGTACACCCGCTCGTCGATTCCCTCCGCGGTGGTTCCGGAAGGCGCCACCTCGATGCGCACCGGGTCGCGGGTGACCTGCAGCGAGAGGGCGTGAACGCCGTGCGGCATGGTGGCCGAGAAGAGCATCGTCTGTCGCTTCCTCGGCACCTTGCGGAGCACGCTTTCGATCTGCGGGCGGAACCCCATGTCGAGCATGCGGTCGGCCTCGTCGAGCACCAGAAAGCGGACCCGGGCAAGGTCGGCCTGGCCGCGGCGCATGTGGTCGATGAAGCGCCCCGGGGTGGCGGCGATCAGCTCCGTGCCGGTGTCGAGCGCGGCGCGCTGCGGCCCGTAGCCCACCCCGCCCACGATGGCGGCGCACCGCAGGGTCCTCCCGCGAGAGAGGGCAACCGCGTCTCCTAGCACCTGCTGTGCCAGTTCGCGGGTGGGGCAGAGCACGAGCGCCTGAAGACCCTCCCCCGGCACAGCGCCTTCCAGCACGGGCAGGAGGAAGGCCCCCGTCTTGCCCGTCCCGGTCTGGGCGATGCCTACGATGTCGCGGCCTTCCAGCCCCGGCGGAATCGCCCGGCGCTGCACCGGCGTCGGTGCGCGCCACCCCAGCGCCTCCACGGCGGCAAGCGTCTCGGGGGATAGGCTCATGTCCCCGAACGATGTAACTTCCGGCATCCCGCCGTCTTCCGCATTCATCCCCGATATCAGCCCCACGCGCTCTCCCAAAGCATGACGGATTCCGCCGTAACCTCAATACTTTTCGTGTGTCTGGGCAACATCTGCCGATCTCCCCTGGCGGAAGGCGTCTTCATCCATATGGCCAACCAGGCCGACGTCGACGTGCGTGTCGATTCCGCCGGAACCGGATCCTGGCACGTGGGCGAGCGTCCCGATTCGCGCGCCCTGGCGGTCGCCCGCGCACATGGCGTCGAGTTGCCGGGACATGCGCGCCGCGTGAGCGAGAGCGACATGAACGACTTCGACTACGTGATCGCCATGGACCGCAGCAATCTCGCACATCTGGCGGCGCTGCGGCGGTCCTCGCGCGGCTCCGCGCGACTGCATCTGCTTCGCGAGTTCGACCCGGAAGCCGGCCGCAACAAGGATGTGCCCGACCCCTACTACGGGGCCAGACGCGGGTTCGAGGAGTGCTTCCGGATCGTGGAGCGGTCGTGCCGCGGGCTGCTGGAGAGTCTCAACCACCCCCCAGCACACGCGCCATCCGCCGAATCGCCTCGCTGAGCAGGTCGTCGGAGGTGGCGAAGCTCATGCGCGCGTAGCGGTCGTCGCCGAACGCCGAGCCGGGGACCAGGGCGACGCCGGCCTCTTCCAGCATGCGGGTGCAGAAGTCGCTTGAGCCCTGACCGGGGCCGCAGGCCGAATCCACCCGGAAAAAGAGGTAGAAGGCGCCGCCGGGCTCCACGAAGGAGAGCTCGGGCAGCAGCTCGCCCATGAGGGAGACGACCAGGCGCTGACGCCGCTTGTAGGCTTTCGCCATCTCGGCGATGTCCCCGAGCGAGCGTTCCACGTTGCCGTAGGCTGCGAGCGCCGCGAGCTGGGACGGGGTGGCTGGATTGGAGGTGGTGTGGCTCTGGAAGGCGGCCATTTTCTTCGCCCCGGCTCCCTCGCAGTAGGAGAAGCCGATGCGCCACCCGGTCATGGCGAAGGCCTTCGAGACGCCGTCGATGAGCACGAAGGGACCCAGGTCCCCGGGATCCAGTTCCAGTAGCCCGGGCGCCGTCCCCGCGCCGGCGAAGTGGATGTGGCGGTAGATCTCGTCGTTGATCAGGCGAACGTCGTTGTCTCGGGCCCAGCGCGCCACCGCGGCGAGTTCGTCGCGCGTGTAGACGGCGCCGGTGGGATTGCTGGGCGAGCACATGATCAGGCCGCGGGTGCGCTCGGTGCGGGAGGCCTCGAGGTCCTCGGGACGAAGCAGGAAGTTCTTCTCGGGCGGCCCCTGGACGAAGACCGGCTCGGCGCGCGAAAGGGTCACCATCTCCGGATAGCTGGTCCAGTAGGGCGAGGCGATCATGACCTCGTCGCCTGGGCCGAAGAAGGCGAAGCATGCGTTGAAGAGCGCCTGCTTGGCCCCGGCGGTGACCACGACGTCGCTCCATGCCGCATCGGCGCCCCGGGCCACGAGAGACCTGGCGATGGCGGCGCGCAGTTCCGGCATTCCGGCGGCGGGGGTGTAGCGGGTGGCGCCCGCGCGCACTCCCTCCACCGCCGCGTCCACAAGCCAGGACGGAGTGTCGAAGTCGGGCTCGCCGGCGCTCAGGTCGATGATGTCGCGCCCCTCCGCGCGCAGGCGCTTGGCCAGCGAGCTGACGGCCATGGTGGCGGACGGCTGGAGTCGGGCGACGTTCTCGCTGAATGTCATGGGCGGCGGATCGATGGGGAGGGACGGTCGGCAGGGGGTTGCCCGGGGATGTTCCCGCCCGGACGCGCCACCAAGTTGCGCCGGAGAGCGCCGGCGATCAAGCGCCGAGGGGGCACGCCACGACCGGTCCGCCGGGCATTTGCCGCATTGCTGCACGTCGCGCGCGGGGCGAGATTCCGCCCCATGGAGGAAGCGGAGGTCATCTTCTATTTCGACTACGTCGATCCCGCGTGCTACCTGCTGGACCAGGCACTGCGCGTCCTGTTGCCCGACGGGGTGACGGTGGCCCGCCGCCCGTTCGAGCTGCACCGCCCGCCCCTGTCGCCGATCGATCCCGGGTCCGAAGCCTGGAGAAGCCGCTGCCATGCCGTTCAGAGGGGCGCCGCGGACTACGGGCTGGAGCTATCGATTCCGGGGCGGATGCCCTGGAGCCGCAAGGCGCACGAGTTGTCTCTGCACGCGCGCGCGAAGGGTTGCTGCGAAGCCATGCATTCCGCACTGTTCCGGGCGTTCTTTGAAAGGAAGGCGGACATCGGCCGCATCGACGTGCTGATCTCGCTCGCGGAAGAGGCGGGGCTGGACCCCACCGAGGCGAGAGCCGTACTCGATGTGGATCGCTACGCGGCGGAAGTCGAGGAAATGCGCGAGGCGGCGCTGCGCAGCGGAGTACGGGGACCGCCCACGGTCGAGGCGGGCGGGCGGAAGCTGGAAGGGCTGCCTGGCCGGCAGGAGCTGCTTCGCTTTCTCGGGGCGGCCGCCTGCTGACAGGACTCCATCCGGGGTGCGCGGGACCTCCCGATCCAACATCAACCTACAAGCGAGAGAGGCAGATGGCCGGATATCAGAGGAAGACGGCGCTTTCGCCGGCCGGAGTGATGGCGCGGGCCGAGGAGATCCTCCCGGACCTCGTCGGGCTGGCCCGCGCCCGGGGTTCGTCGCACGAGGCGACCTACACCGGCAAGGAAGGGACCCTTACGCTCTCGGTGCACCGCCACGGAATGTACACATCGGTGACCGCCTCGACGGATCGGCTGCGGACATCACGCATCGACTACGAGATCCAGAAGTTTCTCAACAACCTGCCCTACGAGCCGGGTGACAGGGGCGGGCCGGGATCCGGGGATCCCTCCTGACCGTGGACTCCTTCGGGGAACTCGGGCTCCCGCCGGAGCTGGTCGACGCCCTTGCCGCCGAGGGCATCGAGCGCCCCACGCCGCTCCAGCGGGATGCAATTCCGCTTCTGCGCCGCGGCAACAACGCGCTCGTGCGCGCCGGTCCGGGCAGCGGAACCCTGGTGGCCTACGGTGCTCCCCTGCTGGAGCGTATCCAGGCGGAGGCGACGGTGCCCAGGGCGCTTGTGCTCACCGCTTCGGCGACGGCGGCCGGGGCTCTTGCCACCTCGCTCGCCCGGTTGGCGACGGCAACCGGACACGCGGTGGCGGCGTTGGGCTCGCCGTGGGCCGCTCCGGAGCATTCCGACATCCTCTTCGCCACCGCTCCCGACCTCCTTGCGGCGGTGCGGAATTCGCGGCTGCGGCTGGAAGACCTCCGCGCGCTGGTGGTGGACGGAGCCACGACCATCCAGCGGTCGGACGGGCTCGAAGACCTCGAAACCCTGATTGGCTTCGTGCCCGCGACGGCGCAGCGTGTCGTGATTTCCCTGCCGGTCACCCCGGAGGTGGAAGCCTTCGCGCGTGCCCACGCGAGAAAGGCGGGGTACGTGGCGGGCTCCGGACTGCCGCCCGGCGCCAAGGCCGGCCCGGTGCACGGAATCCTGCACTACCGCATCTGCCGCAGAAGTGACGCGGATCTCGTGCGCACGGTGTCCGAAGTATTGGAGCAGGGCGCACGCCACGTGCTGGTCTTCTGCGCCTCCGACGATCACGCCGCGGATGTGGGCGACCTGGCTTCGCTGCACGGCTTCCGGGCGGGCGCTCCGGGGGATGCTTCCGCTCCGGTCTGGCTCTCGAGCCGGGTCGACGACACCGAACCCCCCCCTGCCCTCGAGGGGATCGCCGACGCCACCAGCGTGGCGACGTTGAGCGTCGACGTGCCGGCCGGCGCGGACGAACTGCGTCACCGGCACGGCCTGGGAGCCGCGGCCGCGGTGCTTGTGCTTCACCGCGAGGTGGCGCACCTGAAGGCGATCGCGGCAGAGACGGGCTATCGCCTGCGACCCCTTCCGACACCCCCTGAAGCCGACCCTCATTCCGAGCTCGAACGCCTGCGTTCCGAGTTGCTGCGCGTCCTCGAGGAAGAAGACCTGGCGTCGGAAATGCTGCTTCTGGACCCGCTGTTCGAGCGCCATGACCCGGTGGAGGTGGCCGCGGCTGCAAGCCGTCTGGCGGGGCGGGCGGCGAAAAACCCCTCGGCCTACCGCAGGCGAGCCGATGGAGAAGCGCGCCGGGGCGCCACCCATTCCGCGGATTCACCGGCCGCCGTCCAGCTTCCGGTTCGCGCCCAGGCGTGGGTGCGCCTGTTCGTGAGCGTGGGCTCGCGCGACGGAATCGGACCGGGTGACCTGTTGGGGGCCGCCGTGGACCAGGCCGGAATCGAGCGCGCTCAGGTGGGCAGGATCGAGATCCAGGAAACCTTCACCCGGGTCGAAATCCGGCAGCAGGTGGCGGAGAAGGTGGTGCGGGCCCTCAACGGGATCACTCTGGGTGGACGCGCCGTGCGTGTGGACTACCACCGCGAGCCCGCGCGCGGCCCCTCCCGGTCGAGAGGTGGCTCCGGCCGCCGGCGCGTCAAACCCGCGCCGTGATCCGGGATACGGCACCCCGCACCATCGGCGCCGCGTGACGTGGGCGCCTCAGTGAGCGGTTCCTTCTCGAGGCACATGGCCTGGATGGCCCTCTACTTCGTGATCGTGAATGTGATCGGGATCTGGGGGTACATGTTCTTCGAGGGATGGTCGTTCCACGACGCCCTCTACATGACCGTCATCACCCTGACCGCGGTGGGGTACCACGAGGTCGCTCCGCTCTCTGCCGCCGGGCGCAACTTCACCATGGGCCTGCTCGCCCTGGGGCTGACCGGACTCGGCCTATGGTTCGCCGCGATCACGGCTTTCTTCGTCGAAATGGATCTGACGGGCACGCTTCAACGACGGCGCACCATGAAAACCATCGCCAAGCTGAGAAACCACGTGATTGTGTGCGGATGCGGCCGCACCGGAATGCAAGTCCTCATCGAACTGGAACAGTCGGAGCTGGACTTCGTGGTCGTCGAAGTCGACCCGGAGAGAATTCGCTCAGTCCGCAGCAGATTCCCCAACGCGCTGGTGGTCGAGGGCGACGCCGCGAAGGACGAGGCCCTCGAGAGCGCCGGCATCCGCCACGCGCGGGGTCTCATCACGTGTCTGAGCGAGGACGCCGACAACCTGTTCGTGTGTTTGTCCGCGCGCGTCCTCAACGCCGAACTGACCGTGGTCGCGCGGGCCGACGACCCCGAGACCACCGCCAAGATGTACAGGGCGGGCGCGAGTCACGTCGTCAGCCCCAACGTCAGCGGCGGCGTCACGATGGCCGCGATGCTGGTTCGCCCGTCGGCGACGACGCTGCTCGAGATCGGCAACCGCCTGCAGGAACTGAATCTGCGCACGGACCAGGTCGCCCTGAGCGCGCGGGCGGCGGCGGCTGGGAAGACGCTCGACGCCACGCACATTCGCGAGTCGATGGTCGTGGTTGCCCTCCTGCGCGGAGCGGATCAGAAGCAGATCACGTTCAATCCGAAGGGGAGCACCACGCTCAAGGTGGGGGACGAGCTGGTGGTCATGGGAACGCCCCGGCAGCTGCAGCAACTGGGGCGCTGGACGTAGGGGCTATTCGTCGTCGCTGGTTCCGCAGCACCCGCTTTTCCGGAGCAGTTTCAAGACGAGCCAGACGGCTGCCGCGATTAGCAGCAGCTTGAAGCCAAAGGCGAAGGCCGCCGCGAGGAACCCCAGCAGCGGCACGACGATCACCCCCAGCAGCTTCAGAAGCAGGACCGCGGCGATTCCCACCGCGGACAGCTGAGCAAACGTCTTCATTTCCCTCTCCGTTCGTCGGGTTTGTGTCCGCCGCCGTACGTCCGGCTCTCGCTGAAGTTTCCGGGCCCGGCCGGGTCAAGGTAACGCCTCTCTACTGGCTGGACACCGGTGTGATGCGTCGATTCCGGCCCGAGCCCCGACGCCGGCGTGAGTCATCGACACCGGCCCGATTCATCGACACCGGCGCATCCGGCCATTGACTCGCCCGGAATCCGCGCTTCGGCACGAGACGTGGATGAGTGACCCGCGAACGCAGGCCGACAAGACGGCCGGCACAGTCGAATTCATAGTAGGAGAGAGGCATGATCCGAAGAACCAAACGACTCGTCCGCTCGACCGGAGCAAGCCTCGCGCTGGTGGTCGCACTGGCACTGGGAGCCGGACCGATGGTGGCCGCACAGGAGAGAGGATTCGCAGGGTGCCTGGTCGAAGCCGCGAGGGACTTCGTCGAATGCATGGAGGGGGCAGACGGCTTCTGGGACCGTGTCGGCTGCAGGGCCGTAGCGATTCTGGACGGGTTGGGTTGCGTCAGCGACGCAATAACTAACGCCTTCTGATCGAGCCTGTCGTGTTTCCGACCAGCGCGGGCCGGCGCGACTGCTCCCAGGCTCGGGAGAAACTCCCGGGCCTGGGGCGACTCGTGCTCTTCGGCCGCCGAAATGCCGTCCCGCCAACTCGTACTCCGGCATATGCTTCCATCTGACACCATGTGTTCCCACCCAGCCATGGCGTAGCCCTGCGGCGGGCAGCACTCTGGAAGGCGTGCCGGAACCGGCGTGCTGGCCGCCTGCATCCCGCGGCGTTTGCTGGCTGCGGCATCGCTCGGGAGAGAATGGCAAGAGCCTGAATTATTCACCAATAACAAGAAAGGATGTTCATGATTCCCAAGGCAGGAGGATCTGTAGCCGGATCGGCCGGATGGGTGGTCGGAATCGCCTTCGCGGCAGCCGCATCCGTTCTGTTCCTGAGCGTCGTACAGACATTACGGGACCGTCGCCCCATGGATGCACGGGGGGCTGCCAACGCTGACCGAGTAGAGGTCTACCAGGAGCGAAGACCCCTGGAGGTGCCTCTGGACGTGCCCCTCCTGGAGAATGTACTCTCCGCCACCGACGCGGTCTTTCACGATGGAGACTGGTTCGTCCTTGACGCGCGGGCCGCCCGGGTTCACCGCCTCGACTCCGCCGGGGCGTTATTGGGCAGTTTCGGCCGAAGAGGCCGCGGGCCGGGTGAATTCGGAGCACTCCCGGCTGCGATCGCGGCGCATGGCGATTCGATCGTGGTGACGGAGCGGACAAATAATCAGGTGAACTTGTATTCGCCCGAAGGCGCTGTGCTGGCCACCCGACTGGTTCGCCTCGACGCATGCCTTCTGCCCGAAATCCACGATCTCGCTTCCACGCCGCTCGGCCTTTTGCTGCTCGTCAGATGCAGAAGCGACGGAATAAGGACGGAGACACGCGTGGTCCTGGAGGCCGGGGACGGGTTCAACCGGACGGTGGCTGCGCGCCTTCCCCAGTCTGACGCGCCGGTCGTGCTCGACGCTCTCACTCCGCCGATCCTGAGCTTGCATCCCGAGGGATTCGTGTTCGGTAGCGCGCAAGACACATGCCTCGGCGTCTATCGGCTCGATGGAGAGGCGATCGAGTCCGTCTGCCATGACTGGCTCGCAGTGGTAGCGACACCAAGGGAATTGATCAGACAGATGCGTTCCACACTGTCCGCTCGGACAGACATGCGGTGGACGCTGCCTGAGCAGTTCTATCCCATTGCAGAAGTCTTTGTGACCCGCAACGGCATATGGATCTACCGCGTCCTGGCTTCCGATCAGCCCGAGAGTTATGAACTGATCGCACCTGGCCGACAAGACTCGATCAGGCTTCTCGTTCCCCGTGCGAGATACGCCTTTGTACATGAGGGGACGGCCTTGCTGGGCTGGGACGATCTCGAAGGCGTTCGGCTCACCACCTACGCGCTGGAGGGTCGCTGACATGGGTGCTACACAGGCGGATATCGTTGTCGACGGGGCGAGCGTATCCTACCGCAGATTCTCCCGACGTCGTCGGGTGCTGTCGAAGATCGACTTTGTCGCACGATCAGGTGAGATCACTGCGATCGTCGGCCCTAACGGAGCAGGGAAGACAACGTTGTTCCGTGTCCTGCTCGGGTTCTTGCCGGTCGACGCGGGGAAGTGCCTCATCGGTGGTTTGCCGCCCATGGAGTACCGGCAGCGGAAGGGAATCGCCTATCAGCCCGAGACGATTGACTTTCCGGGACTGTGGAACGCCCGGGATGTGCTCGGGCGCGGCGTCGACCTCAGCGGGATCTCGCCGGATGACCGGCATGGCGCGTTCCGGAAAGCCATCTCGCGAACCCGATTTGACGACGCCACCCTCTTGCGCCCCGCCCGACGGTACTCGAAAGGCATGAAGCGACGGCTGTCTTTGGCCTACGCCCTGATCGGTGAACCCACGGTCGTATTGCTCGATGAGCCTTTTGCGGGGCTCGACCCACCCGCACGCCACGCCCTTAGAGCAGAAATCATTGGCGCGCGGAATCGGGGAGCCACTGTGGTGCTGGCCAGCCACGAACTGGGGGAAGTGGAACGATTGGCGAACCGCGCCTTCGTTCTTGAAGATGGGACCATCCGTCCAGGCCCCGTCCTCAGCCCTGGCGACGCTCCCGCCGACACGATACTGGAAGCTGAGTTTACGGGAACTGGAGAATGATTATGTATATGCCCTTGAGCAGACGAGTCATCCTATTGGTTCGGTCGCGTGTCAAAGCTCTCACACTGATGGTCCTCGCCATCGGAATCATCCAGTGGCCCAATCTCATCGGCGGTGAGCCCAGCCTGCTCGCGGTAGGTCTCGGTGACATATTCGCAATCTTGTGTCTCGCTCTTCCGCTGGTCTTCGCGTCCGGTATTGTGTCAGGTGACTTCCGACGCGGTATGGCACGACTTTGGCTGCAGAAGCCAATCGGACCGGTGCACTTCTATCTGTCGAGGTTCCTGGAAGGGCTGCTGGTCTCGCTGGTGTTTGCGCTTCTCGCGCTTGGTGCAACGCGCCTGGGGATCGCGGCGCTGGGTCAACCCGACGAGATCAGTCGGCTGCTCGGCTACCTTCCATATGTGCTCATCTTCGCTTGCGTTGTGTTTGGCTTCTCGTCCTGGATATCGAGAGGATCGACGCTGGTTGCGATCGGTTTCGTGGCGGCGGGAGCCCTGGCCCGTGAAACGGGCTCGACCCACCTGCTTGGACGGCCTTGGAACTGGCTGGTCGAAGCACTACTCGTTCCGATTCCCGCCATTAGAGAATTCCGTGATTTCCTTGTCGGCGGATCCGATGCCATCTGGATCCCATCTGCACAAATCCTTGCATACAGCATCGGTTGGACGGCCTTGGGTGCGCTCGGCGTCTGGTACACGGTCAACAAAGGCCGGCTGCCCCACGCGGAGCAGTCCTGAGCATGCTGGATGCCGCAAAGGTGGCCCTCGCCGCAGTAGGGGAACCCGCACAGGCCGTCCGTCCCTCGACGAGCACGGTGATGGTACCTGCCGACCCACCGATGTCTCGCGAACATCAAGACCCTCGACGTTGATCGCCAGCGGCTGGTTGGCGCGCATCTCCGGGCTGCTGGAACCGGCTCCCAGGGCGCCGGTCTCGGATATGACGACCGTGTTGTCGACGATGGTCCCGGCCGCCGGGTCGCGTAGGTCTGCTCGGTCATCCCGAGGCTGTTGAGGGTCCACACGAGCTAGTTCCGGTTCATATAGCCGAACAGGAAGTTGGAGGAGCCGTCCTATTCCTCGTCGCAGGTTCGGCACCACCGGCTTTTCCGGAGCAGCGTCCAGACGAGCCGGACGGCTGCGGCGATCAGCAGCAGCTTGAACCCGAAGGCGAAGGCCGCAGCCTTCAGAAGCAGGACCGCAGTGATTCCCCCGCAGGCAGCTGAGAAAACGTCTTCCTTTCCCTCTCTGTTCGTCCAGTTCCGTGTCCGCGGGCTTGCGTCCGTCCCTCGCCGACGTCTCCGGCCCTGGCAGGGTCGGGTCGGCAACGCCTCTATCCGGTCTCGACGCCGCTGCGATGCGTCGGCACCGGCCCGATTCAGGGACACCGGCACATCCCGCCATTGACTCGCCCGGGGTCCGCGCTTCGGTACGAGACGTGGATGAGTGACCCGCGAACAGGCACCGATTCGCGGATGAGGGACTCCGATCTCACTCGCAAACAGCGCGACAAGGAGCCGCGCTGGCCGCGACCTCAACGAGCACACCATGTCGATACAACCCAACCTCGAACTCGACCGTGACACAGCTCTCGAGATGCCACCTGCGGTGAGATCCCGCCCACTCGCGCGAATCGGCTGGTCCGCTCACGCAGGCCGACAAGACGGCCCGCACAGTCAAATCCATACGAGGAGAGAGCCATGATCGCCAAAACCAAACGATTTGTCCGCTTGACCGGGGCAAGCCTCGCTCTGATGGTCGCACTGGCGCTGGGCACCGGACCGGTGCTGGCCGCGCAGGGGGAAGTACTCCCAGGGTGCCTGGGCGAAGCCGTAGAGGACTACGGCGAATGCCTCAGGCAGGCGAAGGGCTTCTGGGACCGTGTCACTTGCTCCTTCGTAGCGTTCCTGGACGCGGTGGATTGCGTCTTTTGACCACTGATCTCCTTCTGATCGTGCCGGTCGTGCTTCCGACCAGCGCGGACAACTGTATCGATCTGGCCCGAGCAAAGATGCGACGGCCTCCATTTAGTCATCCACCTCAAACCCACAGGAGAATAACATGATGCGCGCAAGAAACCCCCTAGTGCGAACCACCGGACTCGGTCTCGCGCTCGCAACGGCTCTGGCTCTTGGAGCTGGACCACTGCTGGCGGAGTGTTACACCATGTACGGCAGTCCGCGGGAATGTACACCCAGCGAGCAATTCGACCGGTGTCTTGCCAACGCTGACGACGCTATGGCTCAGTGCGGGGGCCGCACGTTCTTCAGTCGCGCCGGGTGCGGGATGAAGTGGGGCATCGACAGGGTGTCTTGTGGCGTCGACTTGGTAAGCAGCTTCTTGCTATAGGTCTTCGCCACTAGCCGGCAAATCAACGGACTTCGTCCTGGCGCGGCTGCTCCCAGGCCCGGGAGAGACTCCCGGGCCTGGGCCACTCGTGCTTTGGCTGCAGAAGCCAATCGGGTTTGGTCGTGGACCAACTCAGCTCGTCGTGGGCCGCACGAACACGGTCAGCTCAACGTCTGCGAACAGCCCGCCGTCGTCGGCCCGGCCGCGAAGGAGGTATGTGCCCGGCTGGTCGAAGGTCACGTTCACGGTCCAACGGCCGTCTTCCGGTGGGTCGGGTGGGAACCACAGCGGGGCCCAAGGGGAGTTGGCACCCGTGCGGGTGTCCTCCCACACCTTCACCTGGGGAGGGTCGAACGAGACGGCGCCCTCGCCGCGGTAGAGGAACCACGACATGAAGAGGCCGTTCACCTTCTGGACGGTGACGCGGGAGGGAGGCGCGAGTTGCCGGCGGCTGAAGGTCGGGGGGGCGTTCCAGATCGAGTCGGCACGTGCTGAGTCTTCCGCGGTCTCGGGGGGTGGGGGCGCCTGGCGGCGTCGGGGGCGCAACAGGCCGTCATCTTCGACGAGCACGGTGATGGTGACCGGCCGTCCCACCGACGTCTCGCGAACATCCGGCCCCTCGAGCGCGATGGTCGGGGGCTGGTTGGCGCGCATCTCCGGACTGCTGGAGCCGGCCCCCAGGGCGCCGGTCTCGGACATGACGACCGTGTTGTCCACGATGTAGTCCGGCCGCAGGGTCGCGTAGGCGCGCTCGGTCATCCCGTTGCTGGTCAGCGTCCACACGAGTTCCTGGTCGCCCCAGTCGGACGGGACGCGAACCTTGAACACGAAGCGGTTGCGGCGGGGGAGGAAGTGGGTCGGCTGGCCGCGGTCGGGCGGGCCGGGCGAGAACGCGTTGTCCTCCCCCATCGGCACATCGATTTCCTCGAGCCAGTTCCGGTTCATGTAGCCGAACAGGAAGTTGAACGAGCCGTCCTCGTTTCTCTCCCAGCCCTCGAACGCCGGAGCCACGTTCTGCCCGTGGGAATAGGTCTGCGCAGCGGAGTCGGAGGCCCACGCGGCGGCGACGAGCACAAGCACCGCGACGCCACACCTTAGCCTGACTACGGCGCGGAGCGCGGCGACGCTACGGCTCACCCTGGATGCGGCTCGGAGCCCGGTCCCGATGCCACGCATCGCTCGAACGTTCCCAAATGTCGCCGACCACGTCGGGATGGTGGCGCGAAGCCCGGCCCCGCTGCCGCCCGTCACGCGACCCCGGCGGGCACTCATGCCCACCTTCACGGCGCTATCGATTGCGGGAGCCCGGGGGCGGATTGCCTGTTGACCCGGCTCGCTCGCCGTTCGCAGCCGCCGCATCCGCATCTGCGTAGTACCGCGGATTCCCGTTCTCCGGAACGACCATGCACAGCGGGCAGCCGATCACGTGGTCGTTGGGACCCAGCTCCAGCCGCTCCCTGCGCCTCGCCATCTCCTCCACGAACTGCTCGTCGGTGAGTTGCACCCGCATCCCGAGATCGATGAACATGTTCGCCACCGACCGGTTGCCCGAGCCCTGCCAGTTGCGGGTGTCGGGCACGTTCCGGTTTTCCTCGGAGGTGTCCATGTAGCCGACGATGTGGAGAATCGTCCCTCTGGGCAGGAGCGGCTGGTGATCCTGGGCGTAGGTGTAGCCGCGCACCCAGTTGTGGTCGTAGCCGACGCAGTTGATGGTCTCGACGTTGAAGCCCCAGATCGCCTCCAGGCACATGCGCATTCCGGGGGCGTGCAGGTGGGGCTCGAAGGTGACGATCTTGGTGTGCTGGTTCAGGACGCGGTACGCGTGCAGCTCCTGTCCCGACTCTCCGGCGCGGATGTCGATGTCGCTTCCGTTGCCCAGTCCGAAGCTGGCCCGCCGGTACCTGGGCTCGTAATCCGGAGGATGGAAGCGGAAGCCGATCTCCAGGTGGGCGCGCGTATCAAGGCCGTTGGAGTGAAGATGCACCGAGTTGGACACGACCGACGACCCGGCGCGAAGCAGCCGGCCGGCGTCCTCGTCGAAGATGTCCGGTTCGCGCCCGACTTCGTGCACCGGCCAGCCGACATCGGTGGAAGCCCGCTCGGAGCCGACCCCCGATTCCCTGCCCTCGAGCACGCGCGTGCTCCAGATCATGTGGTGCACCACGAACCGCCCTCCGACCGTGTGGCGACCCTCGTGTTCGGTGCTGGTCCGCGTCGACGGCACATCGTTGACCTCGCGGATCTCAACGGATTTCACGTACCGGTCCTCGGTGAGGCCGGTCGGGACGCTCTCGATCTCGCCCCACCAGTCGGGCGAGTCGCCCCCCACGAGCACTTCGGGCAGGCGGACGATGAGGTCGGGTTCGCCTGCCGTCCATACGATGTCGTCGTCGAATTCCAGGGGTGGAGGCATGTCCGCCGGATCCCCTTCGGGCGCGCCCGCGCGATGCCACGCGTCGATCGCGGCGATCTCCCAATCGTCGAGCGACATGTCGTCCTTGAAGTGCTGGATGCCGATGTCCTTCTCGACGTACCACGGAGGCATGGCGCCCGCCCGATCGCGGATTCCGGTGCGCTCGGCGATTCGGCGCGCGTAGCGGCGCGCATCGCGGTAGGTGACGAGCGACATGGGGGCGACGCCGTTGTCCCGGTGGCAGCGGACGCAGGCGCGCTGCAGGATGGGCGCGATGTCCCGGCTGAAGGTCACGTCCTCCACCAAGGGTCCGCTCGATGGCGATGCCGTGCCCTGAGCCGCGAGCGCCGATACCGCGAAGAGCGCCACGACGGTGCCGGACGCCGCGCCGGTCAGAGCCGCACCGATTGCCGCGATCGCCCGTCCGCCCGCCACGTGCCTTCGGCCAGCATGTCCGGTGCGCCGAGCCGACCACCGCCGCCACCGTCCCATGCCGGCATCGCAACTCCGACCCGGGACCCTCGTTCCAATCGTCATGATCGCTCCTCTCTCACCGTTCGACGGTCGCGCCGACCAACTGCGCGATCGCCGCGAGCGTGGTCTGGGCGGCGTTCAGGCCGAGGCGGAAGTCGTCGTCCGTGTAGGTGGTCCACACGTCGGTGGGCTGGTGCCAGTTCGGGTTCCAGCCGGCACCGACCTGCGCCCCCCTCTCGTTCTCGCGCAGGCTGATCGCGGGAGTGAGGTGCATGAAGGGCGTCGAGTCGGTGTTGGTCATGTGCGGACCGACGGTGGCGGGATAATCGGTCGCGTACTGCTCGTTGGCGGCCTTGAAGAAGAACGCCAGCTCCATGGCTTCGGTCGCCAGCTCGGCGTTGGATTGGAATTCGATGTTGACGTCGGCCTCGGGGCGCTGATCCCGGCTTACCCGTCCGGCGCGGTCGGGCGCGCCGTGGTCCCAGAGCATCATGTCGTGCTGAATCATCCCAAGCCAACGCGGCTCGGGATAACTGCCGGACCCGGGCGGATCCTCCACGCCCTGCAGCGCCTCGCGCTGCTCCACGTATGCGCGCGCGCCGTTCAGGCCCGTCTCCTCGTTGTTCCAGAGCACGAAGCGGATCGAGCGCTCGGTCTGGACGTCCGGGGAGCTGAAGACGCGCGCGAGTTCCATCACCAGCGCGGTCCCGGAACCGTCGTCGTCCACGGCCTCGTTGACACCGTGCCCGTCCATGTGCGCTCCGAGGATGTACATCTCGTCGGGACGTGTCGCGCCGACCTTGGTGCAGTAGACCTGCGACCGGTCCCCGTCCACCGGCTCCTCGCGGTTCAGCTCGCGGATGCGCTCGTCGGGCTGGGCCATCGGGTCGCGGTTCACGCCCGTGCGGGCCCGGTAGCCGAAGATGACGCTGCCTCCGGGACCGGGGCCGCGTCGGCCGACATCGCCTCCGGTCGGGGTGCCGGTATTCTCGTTGGGCGGCGGTGGTGGCGGCCGCGGCAAGGGGTCGGCGAAGGAACGTCGCGGCTGTGCGCCCGCGGGCGGATACTGGTAGTGGACGCGTTCGGTGGTGGTGCAGCCGAAGTCCTGAAGCGTGGCCTCGATCCAGTCCACGGCGTCGCGGTTGCGCTGCGTGCCCTGGCGGCGGTCGCCGAACTGGGTAAGGCCCTTGAGCGTGGTCTTGTACTCGTCGAGGGTGAGACGCGAGACGAGTTCGCGGACGGGATCGTCCGCGTCCTGTCCACCCGGCTGTTGCGCTTCGACCGGAGCGGAGCCCGCGCCGGCTAGAAACGCAGCGAACAACCAGAGGACCGGAACGGCGACTGCTGGAATACCCCTACCCATCGAGACCTCCGCGGGCTGACTGGACGACTTCACGCCGACCGGCGCTGAACTGGCAGACCTGGCAGCGGATACGGTAGATCCGCGCCGTAGCCATTGCAACACCGGGTGTTGTCCAACGAGGCATGAGCCCGGGCAGGCGCCAGGGCAGTGCCGGGCGCCGACCGCCAGGCTATGACCGCACCGTGGCCCGCCTATGGCGGAGTGTCAGGCGCCATGCGCGCGCCCGGGTTGCGACCGGATCACCTCTTCCACGCCGCTCGCGGAAATCCGCTTCCGGGAGTTGCAGATGGCGGCCGCCTCGAGCACGTGCGCCAGCTCCCGCACGTTCCCGGGCCAGGCATACTCCACCAGGATCTCCTCGACGCGAACCGGCAGCGTCTTCGTGCGCACGCCGTACTTCTCGATCAGCCGTTGAAGAAGCATGTGCGCCAACACGGGGATGTCCCCGGGCCGCTCCCGGAGGGGCGCGAGAGCGATTCGGAGCACGGCGATGCGGTGGAACAGATCGGCTCGGAAGCTACCGGCCGGCACCGCCTCCGACAGATCGCGCGAGGTCGCGCAGACGACCCGCACGTCCAGGGAGCGAAGCCGTTCATCTCCTACCCGGCGCACTTCGCGGTCTTCAAGCACGGTCAGCAGCTTCGCCTGCTGGGGCGAGGGAAGTTCCCCGATCTCGTCCAGAAAGAGGGTGCCGCCATCCGCAATCTCGAAGAGCCCGCGCCTGCTCTCCACGGCTCCCGTAAACGCGCCCCGGCGATGACCGAAGAATTCGCTCTCGAACAGACCCTCCGGGATTCCGGCGCAATTGACGGGAACCAGCGGCGCCCCCCGGCGCGCGCTGTGCCCGTGGATGAGCCGGGCGGCAAGGCTCTTGCCGGTGCCGGTCTCTCCCGTGATGAGCACGGGAGCCTCCACGCCCGCCGCGCGCGCGATCAGATGTCGGACGCGTTCGATCTGCGCACTCTCCCCGAGCAGTTCCCGCTTGATGCTTTGCGCGATACCGAGCATCGTCCCCCAAGGCGCGCCGTCCGGTGCACTTCGCTGTTGTGCCGCCATAAAGCTCGCCCATCGGAGCGGGCGTTGGGATGGCAGCCGGGGATGACCGGCGGGCTTTTGCGCGGACGGGGTCAGTACGGGGACCGACTCGGGACGTGCCGGGCCGACCGACTCAGGACGTGCGGGACGGACCGACTCAGGACGTGCGGGGCCGACTGACTCGGGACATGTGGCCGAACTACTTGTACCGATAGGTGATGCGTCCCTTCGAAAGGTCGTAGGGAGACATCTCGCACTTCACCCGGTCGCCTTCCAGCACGCGGATGTAGTGCTGGCGCATCTTGCCGGAGAGATAGGCGTGGATCTGGTGTCCGTTCTCGAGACGGACACGGAAGGTCGCGTTGGGGAGAACTTCGATTACGGTTCCTTCGATTTCGATTGCCTGTTTTGCCAAGAGCGGGCCTCTTATCGTGACAAAGGGGAGGGCGCTGGAGCCGAGCCCCGTGACGCGACGCCTGCCGCGCAGGGGAGTTGGGCCGCCATGAATTTCACACCCGGGGAGGAGCGTCTCCTCAAGGAGCGCCTGGACGGCGGCGAGCCGCTTCTTTGCCCCAGGTGCCGATCAGCGATGGTTCGGCGCGATGTGCGTCCACGCTCCGATGTCTCGTACGTGCGCGACCGCGTCTGGTTGATGTGCGAGCGATGCCGGCGCACCGCGGTGCTCGAGCGGAAATAACGGCTCCGCGCCCGTGCCTCGCCTCCGGCCTCGACCCCGAAGGCGCTCCGGTTCCGATCTCGAGCGGGCAACAGCGACAACGCTACAGCCGGAACCGGTAGCTCACCTTCGCGAAGAGGCCGTCCGCCTGGGGCCTCATCCGCTGGAATCGGAAGGCGCCCGAGTCCTCCATCTCGCGCGAGTAGCCGATGTACATCACCGTACCCGGTGAAGGCTCGTAGCTGAGCAGCACCTCGACGTGGACGTCGTGTCCATCGGATGTCGACAATGCGGTGCATGCATCCGCCGGGCAGTACTCGAGAGGCAGCCCGCTGACCGGGTTCAGCAGCGGCTCCTGATGGCGGTGGGCGTACTCGATGATGCTCCGCAGGAAGAGCGCCTTGGTGAACTGATACTGTGCCCTGATGCGCGGAATCGTGGCCGATGAATAACGGCCCCCGCCACGCTTGCGGATGAGGGTCTCGTGGTTGACCCCGACTTCCGCCTGCAGGGAGGTGAAGGGATAGAGGTTCAGGCTCACGCTGCCGGAATATTGCTCCGCGGTTTCGATCGGCACGTCGAGCGTGCGGTAGAACAGAGGCGTCTCCCCCCAACTGAAGCGGATGTTGCCGCGCACCTTGCTCCAGGAGCTGGCCATCAGGAAGAAGCTGCCTCCGTACAAGCCCTCGAAATGTGACTGGCTCACGGAGAGCGGGGCCAGCATGTCCGATGGCTCACGCGTGAAGAGCCCCCCGTAGTCGCTCGCGGGGAAGAAGAAGTCGGTGCGCGTTCCGGTTAGGAACAGCGTGATATTGTTGCGGAACGAGGCCGTGCCCGTGAGGCGGATTTCGCTTTCCTCGGTCTTGCCGCCGTCCCAGAAGGTGTCGTGGTCCCAGAGCGTGCGCACGGAGAGCGACGGCCCCCAGCGCTCGATCAGATCGCCCGGACGCCCGATGCTGTTGAGCGAGACGTTCCCCTGTATCTGCGTCAGCCCGACCCGCCGGATGAACCCGCTGGCGGCTTCGAACGCGGGTTCGATGTTCTCGAACTCGCCGTTGAACGAGAAGGTCCGTCCGGTGCGGGCGAAGCTGGCGGAGGTCAGCGAACCCCATTCCGAGCCGCCCTCGCTCAGGCCCCGGACACTGCCCGCTCCGATGAGCTGCAAGGTGTAGCGGCCACCCATCACCAGGCGCGAATCGGCGCTCATGACGCGGTTGAAGACGTCGGTGGAACGGGTACGGTCGGTGTAGGTCAGCCCGAAGGTCGAGCTGGTCCCCAGGTCGCGGCGAAGACGCACCAGGTTCACGACGGCGTCGTTGGCGGAGCTGCTCGACGCGACCTGGTCGACGGCGCCCATGTAGCCGACGTTGAAGCTCCCCACCTTCCCGGTGATCTTCGCGCCCGCGATCGGATCCACGACCGAACGGGTGTAGACGAGCTGCTTGGGCAGTTGGAAGATGTCCATTCCCTCGAGGAAGAACGGACGCTTCTCGGGGAAGAAGAGGGCGAAGCGCTCGTTGACCGCGATCTGGCCCGCGTCGGCTTCGACCTGGCTGAAATCCGGGTTGTAGGTACCGTCGAGGGTCAGGTTGGAGGTAAGCCCGTAGGTCGTGTAGAAGCCGAAGTCGCCGACGGGATCGTCGTGCTGGAAGGCGCCCGCGTCGGAGTCGTATGCGCCCAGGCGCTTGCCGGTGGCGACCGGATTGATTTCGAGGAACAGGCCGGGATCCAGATCCTGAAGTTCGTCCAGCGTTCCGGACTGTTCGAGCTGGTTGGCCCTGTCGCGCGAGAGCGGCGCCCAGGACTGCTGATAGCCGGTGCGCTGCACCCGGCGCATGATGTTGATGCCCCAGGACTGCCGGGGCACGTTCTGGAAACGGATGCTCTTGAGCGGGATGCGCATTTCGACCGTGTACCCCTGGTCGTCCAGGCGGCCGTCCGACTCCCAGATGAAGTCGGGGTTGTAGTCCACCGGCGGAGGCCCGAATCCGCCGCCCCGGCGTCCGCCACCCCCACCGCCACCGCCTCCGCGGCCGCCCCGGCCGCCACCGCCTCCGCCCTGGCCGCCCTCGACCCAGATCCCATCCTGCTGTACGCCGTAGGCGTTGACCATGAAGTTGTAGGCGCGCCGCCGGTCGTTGAAGGTGTCGAGCACGACGCGAATGTAGTCGTCGGCCCGGCCCCAGCTGTCACGCTCGCTGAGGGAGGCGCGAACCCCGCCGGGATCGCTGTCGTAGGCGCGAACCCCGAAGTAGATGGCGTCGTCGCTTACCAACACGAGCGCCTCGGTCGGCTGCACCGCGGGGATGCCCTCGACCGGATCGTACTGGCTGAAGTTGCGCAGCAGCGCCGCGCCTTCCCAGGCAGCGTCGTCGAGCCTGCCGTCAATGTTGATGTCCGGGTCTTCAAGCCGCGGCGTGGCGATCTCGAGCTGCCCTGCGGCGCCATCGTATTCGGCCACTGCGGGCGGGCGCTCGGGCACATCGCCCTGGGCAGGCACGAGAATGGCCTGTACGGCGAGCAGCTTGAGAATCATGGGAGATGAGCCCTCTCGGATGACACCTGGCTTGTGGCAAGGACGCGGCGAACGCCGCCTCGGGACGGTATGACCCCGTGCGCGCGCAAGCCCGGTAACCTAACTCTTGAGACACGCAGCCGGGAAGCAGTGTTGACACGCGGGGGCCGAAATGGCTTCGTTTGCAGTTGCGTCGACCCCGGCTTCCCGGGGACGCGCCACATCTGCATACCGGCCTTGTTGGGGTGTAGCTCAATAGGCAGAGCGCCTGGCTGTTAACCAGGAGGTTGGAGGTTCGAGCCCTCCCGCCCCAGTCGGTTCCAACCCTGAGTGCCGACAACCCGGAGATGGTTGTCGTTCCGGATGTTACGGGCTCCCCGGGATATCACCCTCGGCCATTCTGTACACCCTGCCGTCAGCGATGAACGTGATCGGTATGGCGATCCAGGCCGGCACGGGCTCGTCCACGTCCAGAGCCGGTGTGAATCGCATGACGCGGGCGGCGCGGAGAGCTGCTTCGTCGAGCGGATCGTGGCCTGACGACCGGCCAACGACGGCGTTCTGCACCACACCTTCCCCGTCGACGAAGATCTGCACGTGGACCGTGCCTCCGATCCCCGCATCCCGAAGCAGCGGAGGGTATTCGTCGTCGATGGCTTGCTGGACCTCCTCCTCGTTGAGGAGGTTGGGAGGTACCGTGTAGCGCGTGGCGGTTGGGGTGTCGGCCACGGGGGCGCCGGGCGCGGGTTCGTCCAGGTTGGGCGTGGGCGTGAACTGGAAGACGTTCGCAACCCGCAGGCGAGCCTCGTCAAGCGTTGCGTGACCCGAATTCGCGGCGAGGAGGGTCCTTCGCACCTTGCCCTCCGCGTCGATGAAGAACTGCACGTTGACCGTCCCTCCGATTCCCGCCTCCCTGAGGACCGGAGGATACTCCCTCTCGAGGGCCCGCTGGACCTCCCGCTGGTTCACGAGGTCCGGACGCACCGTGTACCGGGTGAACGTCGGCTGCTGCATGCCGTCCGCCAGCGATGCTTCCTGTCGGGCTTCGGGGTCCGCCGGGGGATCGCCGGGGTCGTCCCCCCGTTCGCGGGCGATGCTGTCGGCGAATTCGCGCACCTCGTCAGGCACTCCGTCCGCCCCCGCAGCGCCAGTGCTAAAGGTGATCGGGATGGCAATCCACACGGACACGATCTCGTCCAGGTTGAGCGCTGGCGTGAACCGGAAGGTGCGGGCGACCCGCAGGGCGGCCGAGTCGAGTGCTTCGTGGCCTGACGTCTCGGCTACGAGAACCCGTTGCACCACGCCACGCGTGTCGATGAAGAAGCGCACGTTGGTGGTGCCGCCGATCCCCGCGTCGCGCAGTATCGGGGGATACTCGGCCTCCAGCGCCTGCATGACCGTTCGTTCGTTCACCAGGTCGGGACGCACCGTGTAGGGGGTGAACACCGGCGCCGCCATGAGGTCGGCCGGCTCGTCCGACGCTGGTGCATCTTCTCCGCGAACGCGCGGGAACAGGACCGCCAGCGCCACGATGGCTGCGGCGCCCAACACGAGCAGCACACCCTGCAGGCGACGCACGCGCGGCATCTGCTCCTCCAGCCTGGTGATGCGTCGCTCCAGCTGCGACCGCCCCTCGGACAATGCCACGAGCGCCACGCGATGCAGTCCGTTTTGTCCCGCGCCCACGCGCAGAAGCAGGTTGCCGTAGGCGTGGCGGTGTCCCGGCATCCGGCGCATCACCCTCCGGTCGCAGTCGAGTTCGACGGCGAGATTCAGGCGATGGCGCTGCAGCCAGAGGGCGGGATTCCACGGGAAGACGAACAGCGGCAGCGTCATCAGGAACCGGAGCCGCGCGTCGCCGGCGCGGATGTGCTCCTCTTCGTGCGCAAGAATCAGTTCCTGCTCCCTCCGGCCAATCGCGCGCACCCACGCCGGCAGCACGACGCGCGGCCGCAGGAGGCCGACGATGGTCGGGCCCGTGTCCCTGGACCAGAACACGGAGCGATGGCCCAGCGAACCGGGCTGCCACGACCTTCCCTCCCGCACCAGGCGCGCGAAGGCGAACAGGACCGTGACCACCAGCAGCGAAGAGAGCACGACCCAGCCCAGCACGAGCAGATCGTCCAGGGAGCGGAGCATCGAGTCGCGGGCGACCGTCACCGCCAGCGGCTCCAGCAGCGGGGGCGCGAACCCCGGTGGAGGGACGACCGCGGGTTCCGGTGGGGCCCCCGGAATCCGCAGCACCGACAATGCGGTGGTTGCAGCGCCCGCGACGATCCAGACCCATCGCGTCGGGCGGCCGCCGTGGGTGAGGAGCCTCTCGGCCGCCAGGCCCGCGACCAGGAACAACACGCCGATACCGGCCGACCAGAGCATCCATGCGGCGATCATCCTCGTTCCTCCTTCTCGAGACGCTCGTCAAGCAGCCTGCGCAGGCGCCTGATGGTCTTCGCGGAAAGCCGTTCGTCGGAAACCAGGTTGGCCACGAGCATCTCCGTGGACCCGGAGTAGACCTTCTCCCGGAGCCGGTCGAGCACCGACCGGCCGGCCTCCCGGCGCGCGAGCAAGGGGTGATAGCGGTGCGCGCGCCCTTCCCGCTCGTGGCCGACGAGGCCCTTCGATTCCAGGATGCGCAGCACCGTGAGCACGGTGGTGTAGGCCAGGTCGTCGTCCAGTTGGGCGCTGACCTCGTTCACGGTAGCGGACCCCAGGTCCCACAGAACCGACATGACGTCCATTTCGCGGGCGGTGAGCGCGGTCACGGATTCCTCCTCAAGCTGGATTTTTCGGGCCGGGCTCTCCGGAACCGTGTGACGGGTCGTCCAGGCTCGACGGAGAAATCTCGTCCGCCAAGGCTCAGAGACGGCTACTAATGGTATAGTAGCATAGTGGAGAGCAGGATCCCGATCTGTCAACTACATCCTTAGTAACCTGGTCGCCGAGGCCCCCCTCGGCTCGCCTGGTTCGCCCCGCCAGCCCCCGGACATCTACTTTTCGACTGCGCCGCACGCTCAGGAGAACGCCATGCGAAATCACTTCGTGCACGTGGTCGGGCTGCTACTGGCATCCGGGGCCTGGTCGGTATCAACGTCGGCTCAGCTGACCGAGGCGGACCTGCTTGGCTGCTACGACGTAGCCGAGGGAGAGTGGTTCGAGGGGCGCGTTGCGGGGCTCATGTTTGCGGGGGGCGAACTCCTGACCGACACGATCGAGGTGCAGAGCGAGCCCGTGCCGAGCGCATTGGGCCTGGATTCCGCGTACCTGCAGATTCCGCCCCGCTTTCGGTTGGCCGGTCCGCCCGCTGATGCCACCCTTCCCGGGAGCGCCGGGCAAATCGTCGTTCCGGAAGGCGCTCTGCCGACGCCTCATGTGTACATGAACTGGGGAGTCGAAGGCAGCACACTGCGACTCTGGTTCTCCACGGGCTTCCACGGCGTGGGGGCGCGCCTTGAGCCGGATGACGGGGGTATCTGGGCGGGAGCTTCCACCACGTTCTCGGATAACCTCCCGTATCGCAGCTGGACTCGGCGGGTCGAGCTGACCTCGGTCGCATGCGACTCTCCACCTCCCGTCCCCGGCTCCGTGATGCGTTCGGTTCCGAGTGCCGTTCAACTGGTCGGGGGCACAACCATCACCCTCGGCGAGCCGCTTCCCGAGTCGCTGGAGACGTTGCCCCGCAGGTCCGGCGCCCTGACCGTCATCGGCCGGACCGACGGGTTGTTCGGGACGACCGACTCCATTGCCGTCGGGATGGACACGGAGCGGGGTCGGGTCGGAAGAATCCAGCTCATCTACCTGGACCCCGACATGTCCTCGGTGATCACCCCTCGACTTGCCGACGCCTTTGGAAGCCCGGCGAGCAGCGCGCTCGACCCGACAGGCGTCGAATGGCGGAATCGCATCAGGAGGGTCTGGCTGAGGCGGGGCACCCGATTCACCGTGAACCTGCGCGACTACCGTTACCTCTGGTAGATCGCGGAAGCCTGCCGGCAGGTCACCGGCGCCCGACCGTGCACCGGATCATCTCAGCCGGGACAACGAAAAATCCGGGCCGCGAGGGCGACCACCCCCGCGGCCCGGATTTGTCCTGTTCCCCTCGATTCAGCTGATCGGCGGGACGTTGGGGTTGCGGTCGCGCTCCGACTCGGGAATGTCGAAGCAATACGACCTCGGGTTGCGCGTGAACATGGTGGTGCGGGAACCGGGCGCGAAGGCGGTGCTTTCCCAGTCGGGGGTATCCAGATCTCCCGGCGTGTTGGTCGCCGCCCAGCGGCGCTCGTCACCCAGCCGGCGTCCCTCGAGCCAGAGCTCGATGTAGCGCTCGCGCTTCAGGAAGGTCCACGCCTCCTCCATGCTCATCGCGACCCAGGGATCGAGCGGCTCGCCGGTGGTATCGCTGATGTTTCGCGTACGCACCCGGTTGATGATGGTCATGGCGGCCTGCCAGTTGCCTGCGTTCAGCGCAGCCTCCGCTTCCAGCAGCCGCATCTCCCAGCCGCTGACGATGCGCTGGTCGTCGTTGCGGCTGTTGTACTTGGCCTGGTTCTTCCACTCCACCTGGCCGTAGGTGTCGAGGCTCGCGGTGGCGTAGGGAATGTTCGCGTCCTCGAACCAGGGGGTCCGCGGGTCTCCCGTCTCCGTGTAGTAGTCCTCGACGAAGGTGTAGATGATGGAGTAGGATCCCGCCGGCTGGCGCGCGTTGGCCTCGAAGATGGTGTTGTAGTAGGGCTGCAGCTCGTCGTCGTAGTTGATCCAGAAGACGAAGTCGTCCGGGATCGTCGCGGCGTCGGCTGCGGCCGCGCTCCAGTCCCCCAGCCAGGCGTGTGCGGCTGCCCGACCGCCCCTTGCCGCGTGAGTCTCGTCGGGGGTGGCAGCGAACCCCAGGGCGGCTGTAAAGCTGTCGATGGCGCGGTTGAAGTTCCCGGTCGATCCCTGTTCATAGGATCCGGGCGTGGTATCGTCCGGATCGGTGGGACCGAGCACGGCGTCACACCACCACTCGCCCATGGTGCGGTAGGTGAAGGCGTTCCACAGGTACGCCTGGTACAGCATGTTGCTGGGCGCGTCGACCTCCGTGAAGCGGCTGATCGCCGTCTCCGTGATGAAGCGGGCCTGCACCCCGTCGTTCCAGCGATTGGAAAAGCTCCCGGGCAGGATGTGCCCGGACTGGGTGATGGGGTCGTGACCCATGAACCCGGTCTGGCCGCCCGGAAAGAGTTCCCGGGCCAGGATGGCATGGGTGTAGCTGCCGTAGGTGAGCAGCTCCGCCAGCCGGCGCACGCCGCCGTTGACGAGCCCCTGCTGGGACGCCGGCTGGGCCAGGAACTCGTCCTGGATGGGTCCGGGGTTGGTGACCTCGCAGCCGGAGGCCGCCAGCCCGGCGGTTGCGGCGACGAGAAGCACCCGGGGGAGGCGGATTCCGTAGTTGTTTCCTCTGTTCTCTGTCATCGTTCAGCCCTCCCCTAGAAGGTGACCCGCATGGACATGCGGAACGTGACCGGGGACGGCACCCGCTCGGTCTGGTTTCCGATTCCGTCATCGAGGGCCGGCGTGTTGCCGAGCGACTCCGGGTCGTACCAGGGAATCTCGCGGTACCAGTCGTAGAAGTTGCTCAGGGTGGCGGTGAACGTGGCGTTCGAGACCCTTTCCGGGAACACGGCGTCCACGGGCACGGTCAGGCTGACGTTGCGAAGCTTGAAGTAGTCCGAATCGAACCAGTAGTCGCGCGAGAACCCGGGCGTGCACCGTTCGCGCCATATGGCCGGCGTCTCCGGCTTCAGCTCGATGGAGGTCTTGGGAGTGACGTACCACGGGAAGCAGAGCGGGGAGCGGACGGAACGGCTGATGGAGATCTCGTTGATGTACGCCACGTGTCCGCCCATGTACTCTCCGCGCGCGGAGAGCAGGATGTTGCCGGGGAAGCGTACGGCGAGGGACGGCGTGATGGTGTGGGTGGGCAGCTGGGGCCCGATGATGACGTTCTCTCCGGTCCTGCCGGGCGCCGCCGGAGTTTCCGGATTGTCCGCGAACTGCGGGTCGGCGATCTCGTCCCGATTGATGACGCGCCGGCCCATCTCGACGGGAAGCGCCTGGCCCTCGATGATCCACCCGTTGAGATCGGCGAAGCGGGAGATGCACTGGGCGTCGGGATCGCGCGCGAGCACGATTTCGCTCGGCTCGGTTTCGCCCTTGCACAAGCTCATCACCTCCGAATTGTAGGTGCTGACCCCCAGCCCCGCGTCTACGCTGAAGCTGGTGCTCTGGAACAGCCTCCCGTCGAGCTGGAGTTCGATCCCGTTGGCGCCGACCGTCCCGACGTTCTGGAGCTGGCTCCGCGTGAATCCCTGCGAGGGGACGGCGCTGACGAACATGAGCGCGTCGGTGGTTTGCTGGTCGAAGTAGGTGAAGGTGGCCGTCAGTCGGTCGTCGAGCCACGAGGCGTCGAAGCCGAACTCCCATTCCCTGGACACCTCCGGTCCCAGATCGGGATTCCCCAGGTTGAACGGCGTGAAGGCGGGCGTGCCCGCATACCCCGCGGGCGACCACGTTCTAACGGCATCGAATGCTCCCGGAGCCCGGCCGGACTGGCCGTAGGCCGCGCGAAGCTTGATGGAGCCCAGCCCGGGATCCCAGAAGTCCTCGTCGCTCATCACCCAGGTGCCGCTCACCTTGGGGTAGACCTGGAGGCCGAACCCCGAACCGAAGGCGCTGTTGCCGTCGACCCGGATCCCGCCGGTGACGAAGTACTTGTTGCTGAAGTCGAAAACGTTCTGGAAGAAGAACCCCGCGTTCCAGACCTTCTCGCGGTCCTCCTCGGCTACCTTGATGGCCGCGGAGCTCACCGTGGGTTCGGCTGCGCCGGGGAAGTCCTCGCCCAACAGGCGCAGTCGCACCTGCGAGTCGCCGATCGCCTGGCCGCCCCACGAGAAGTTGGAGTTGATGGTGGACGTGATCGGCAGGTTGTACGTCCCCACGTAGTCGAAGGTGAGCACCCGTCTCTGGAAGGTATCGTTGGTGCGTGAACCCAGCGGCTTGAGGAAGAAACCGAAGTTGCGCTGGTTCTCACCCTCCTGGTTGGAGTAGTCGTAGCCGAAGGTGAAGCGGTTGGTGAGCCGCGCCTGAGGCGTGTAGGTCAGCGTGATTCCGGAGTTGAGGCGCTCGTTGCGCTGGTCGAACTCGTATTCCAGGAGCTTGCCGATCTCGCGCGGATCGGCCGAGCCCACGTAGTTGCGCTCCTGGCGGAAGGCGTTGAGCTGGATTCCCTCGGCGTTGTTGCCCGACGGAGTCCCGCTCAGCCACTGGCTGGTATAGCCCGTGTTCCACTGGATCTGGAGATCCTCGACCGGCGTCATCGTGAAGTTGCCGCGGAAGTTGTACTTCTCCAGCTCGTCGTTGGCGAGCACGTAGCTGTCGTCCTGATACTGGCCCGAAATGAAGTACTGCAAAGCCTCGCCGCCGCCGCGAACCGAGAGCAGGTAGTTCTGGAACCACACCGACCCGGGGAAGCTGCACGGGCCACTGGCGCTCGAGTTCACACCTTTCCAGCGGTCGTCGTCGGTGACGCAGTCCGTGGAATACTGGCCGCCCTCGTATCCGCCGCCCCACCAGGCGTCGCGCATGTAGTGTTCCATCTGGATGAAGTCGCCGCCGGGCGCGCCGAACGGCTGCATCCATCCCGTGCCCTGCTGGATCTCCGCGGTCCACACCGGCGCGCCGGCGGAGCCGCGCTTGGTGAAGACCTGGATGACGCCGGCCGAGGCCTCGGTGCCATACAGGGTGGTCGCCGCGGAGCCTTTGATGACCTCGATGCGCTCGATGTCGTTGGGGTTGATCATGTCGAGCGGGGTCACCGTGATGAGCGACGGACGTCCCAGCCCGGTGCCGGGGGTGGCCACCACCGGGAAGGCGTCGTCCATGATCCTCACGCCGTCCACATAGATGATCGGCTGGTTCGACATGGCCACGCTGGAGTTGCCGCGCAGGCGGATCTGCTTGCCCTGCGCGGGCTCGCTGCTTCCGCCGATCACCTGTATGCCGGGCGCGGCCGCCTGCAGCAGGTCGGACACGTTGGCCTCGCGCTCGGGGATGTCGGTGAGGTTGATCTGGGCGATGGCGTTGCCGATCTCGCGCCGGCGCGCGGCCCCCGCCGCCCCGGTCACGACGATCTCGTCGAGCCCCAGCGCCTCCGTCGTCAGAGCAAAGTCCCGGGTGACGGTGCCGTCAACGGGCACGTCGACCGATTCGGTCACCGTCTGGAAGCCGATGCGCTCCGCCCGGAGTTCGTACGAACCCGGAGGTACGTTGAGGATGAGGTAGCGCCCGTTCGACCGGGTCAGCGTCCCCAGGGTGGAACCGACCACGTACACCTGCACCTCGCCGACCGGAGCGCCCGACTGGGCGTCGGTGACGATTCCCGTGATGCGGCCGTTCTGGGCGTGCGCGGGCAGTGGGGAGAGCATCGAGAGACCCGCCACAATGAGAACGGCCAACCCTCCTTCCAATCGACCAGGCCCGCGGGGTCTGTGTGGAAAGAACAGGGACAATCGGGACATGGAGCCCTCCTTCGGCGACGCAAGTCACCGGCGTTGCGCCCGGTGCGCCGAGAAACAGACTCCTGCCAAAAGCCCCTGGGACGAACTCCCAGACCGCGCGTTGACCGAACTGCCGTCCCAAACGACGCTGGTGCTGGTGAATAGAGGGGTCGAACCGCAAACGTGTAGAATTGGCCGTGAGTGGGGGTCACGCAAGCAGCCGCGCGGGCGGCAGTTGGGAGACCGGAGCCGGCGTCGAGGCTTTCGGGGGTTGCGCGCGTCCGCGGCGGCGCGATAATCGTCAACCGAACGCCCATCGATTTGCGCGCGACACGGTGCCTCGCTCGAGCCCGTCGTCGGCCGGCCGGGAGGTGCCATGCGAGGGACGAACGCGAGACAGGCCATCTGCACTGTCGCGACCTTGCTGCTGTTCTCCGCGTGTTACCGCTACGTGCCGATGGAAACGGCGGCGGCGGCGCCCGGGGAGCCGGTGAGAGTCTACGTGACCCAGGCCGGCGCAGAGGACTTCCGGGAGGTCTACGAGGTGGACCAGGCCTTGCCCAGGGTGCGCGGGACGGTTGTCGGACGGGACGCCGGCGATCTGTTGCTGATGGTAGAGGTCGCGCGGAGGCAGGTGGGCTTCCAGGCGGTCGGGCTCGAGCAGACGCTGCGCATCCCCGAGGGCGAAATACTCGCGACGGAACGCCGTTCCCTGAACGGGCTCGCCACTTCCGCCTTCGTGGGGGTCGTCGCCGGTGGCGTGGCAGCGATCCTCAGCTTCATTCTGGAGTCCGAGGGCGAGCCCGCGCCGCCCGATCCGGACCCGGATCTGATGGTGCCGCTGATCTCTGTACCCGTGGGACGGTAGGCTGAAGCGAGCCCGGCTACCGCCGCTCGGCGCTGCAGTCGGTGAGGTTCACGCAGGTCACTTCGTAGAGATGCCGCTGGCCCGGGGGGAGGGCCAGCACGCTGGCGGCCGCGACCGCGTCCCGGATGTCCACCGGCTGACCCGGTCGGAACGTGATGGTGGCGCGCCAGCGCTGGGCGCTGCCGTCCCCGTAGGACTCGATCCTGGTGTCGGTCACCCACTGCACCTCGGAGAAGGCCCGGTTCAGATCCGACAGATCCGTGGCGCCTCGCGGCCCGGTCGCGAGCGGAAGCCACACCGTCTCCACGGAGAAGGGATGGTTCTCGCGCCAGCGGTTGAGGGCCGCGTTCACCTGCTCGTGGTCCGTCCCCGTGTTCAGCAGGTGCTGGGCGTAGGACTGGAGCAGCAGATCGTTGTGCTTGACGTCCGAGGCGAGCGCCTCTTCCAGGAGAGCCAGGAAGGTCTCGTCGTCGCCCTGCTGCAGCGCCTGAACGGCCTCCAGGAATTCCGTATCCGGGTCTCCGGGGTTGATGACCGACACGACATCGGTCATGTCCCCCCACTTCTCGTTGAGGAAGTCGACCGGCTCCTGTCCGCGCGACACCAGGTACTCCCGGCCCCCCACGATGACGGCGATCACGTAGATGCCGATCAGCATGCGATAACGCCTGTACCAGTCGGCCACTAGAGCCCCCGCTGGGTCTGCTTGTCGCGCACCTTCCAGATGAACGAGTCGAGGTAGTAGTGCATGAGCCCGTAGGCGTAGACCATCATCTGCGAGAAGAGGGCGTAGCCGCTGGAGTAGTCGAGCGCCGGAATGCCGAACTCGGGCAGCGCGGGATAGGGGGCGAAGTTCACCACCCCGAACCCGAACTCGTCCAGCGGACGGTTGATGAGGAGCTGGAAGAGGACGGCGTAGGCCGCGCCGCCCACGAGGAACCAGCGCAGCCTGCCCTTGCCGGTCACCCGCGACCAGAAGCCGGGTCTGGAGGTCCCCTTGCTGGCGGTACGGCGCATGTAGGAATACACCATGACGATGTACTGGACGCCGTGCATGAGACGGTGCGCGACCGCGTAGAGCAGGATCGAGGTGGTCTGCCAGGCCACGAAGTACCAGAGGAAGTAGCTGGCCCCGATGAACAGGTACTTGATGGGGTTGATGGTTCCGCCCGCGGCCGCGATCTGCCGCAGGTGCAGCGCGTAGACGATCAGATATCCCACCAGCACGATCTGGCTGACCGTCAGCAGCCCGTCCACGAAGCCCGCCGACACCGGCACGTGCATGCGGTGCAGCTCCCGGATCCACAGGAAGCGGAACATGGGTGCGCTGATGAACATGTAGCCGTACAGCACGCAGTGCAGGCCGAGGTCGAAGCGACGCGTCGAGGGAAGCCCGGCGCCGGCCTTGAAGTCGTAGATGCGCGCGAGCCCGTGCTGCTGCATGAGGCTGTGCTGATGGTCCCAGGCGGTGACCAGCAGCAGCAGGGTGATGGGCGCGAACTGCAGGCCCAGGACGGTGAAGCCGACGATGACGATCGGGCCGGCGATGAGCCGGTTTCTGAAGCGCTCCCAGATGTCGGGCATCCCGTAGGAGCGCACCCACCCGGCGTAGTGATGGGGGATGGTGATCCACAGATTGATGGACGCCACCGCCACGTAGGGGAGCCAGGCCTGGAAGCCCAGCGCGAGCGCGACGGCGAAGAAAGGCAGCCCGAGGAACCAGACGATGTCCGCTCGGCGATTCAGGATGTAGCCCGTCTTGAACATGTCCGCCAGGTTGCAGATGACGACGTTCCGGTGGACCTCTGGTACCCATCATCCCACAGTGGACGGTAGAACCGGGGGTGCCTGGAAGGCAACATCGGGATTCTCTTGTACATCGATGTCGAGGACGGGACCGGGAACACCTGACTGATGTGTGGACGCTTCACCCAGAAGGCGTCGCCGCGGGAAGTCTACGACCTCTACGGCTTGACCGGACCTCCCCCTTCGCTGGCGCGAGATCCCCGCTACAACGGCGCTCCGACGCAGGATTTCGCGGTCTGCCGTGTCGATGACGGCGGCAGCCGGCACATCGCGGAGCTCCGCTGGGGCCTCGTCCCCTCGTGGTGGAAGGACGCTGGCGCGGGGCCGCCGCTGATCAACGCGCGCGCAGAGACGATTCGCGAGAAGCGGGTGTTCGCGGACGCCTTTCGCGAGCGGCGTTGCCTCGTTCCCGCCAACGGCTGGTTTGAATGGCAGGGGCCGTCGCAGACGAGGCAGCCGTTCTACCTGACGCTGGTCGGCGGAGGGCCCATCTCCTTTGCCGGCATCTGGGAACGCTGGGAGGCGCGGCGGGAAGTCGTCGAGTCCTTCGCGATCCTCACCACGCCGGCGGCGACCGCACTCACGGACATCCACCACCGGCAGCCCGCCATCGTGGATCCGGAGTGGTTCGCAGAGTGGCTTGACCCTTCCAGTCAGGCCCACGAGCTTCTCGATCGACTGAGCACCCCCAATCCCGGGCCGTACCAACGACGGCCCGTCAGCGCGCGAGTGAACAGCGTCGTGAACGACGACCCGGACCTTCTGCGGCCCGTCGGGGAGCAGTTGCGGCTGATCTGATGAGGGAGGAATCGAGATGACTCTGGGACGCCGAACCTTTCTCTCGCGGCTGGCTTCCGCCGGGGGGCTTGCCGCGTGTGCGCCATCCCTTGCGGGGCTGGTTGCGTGCGGCAGCGAACGGCGGGGTGAAGCCGTTGACCCGAGTTCGTGGATCATCGAGCCATACGGCCCGCTGGTGCGCTCTCCGGACTGCCCCGAACTCGAGATCGCCGAGCACCTTCACTGCGTGCGGCTGAGTTCGGGCGGGGTTCCCTCGCCGGTGCGCGAGGGGTTCCTGGTCCCGAACGCGTTCGATGGGATGGCGGCGTTCCCGATGGCGAACGGCAACGTGCGCCTCATCCGGAATCACGAGATGACCGACCCGCCGGAGTCGGCGCGGCCGATCGGCTCGCCGGCCTACGACGACGCCGGGAGCGGCGGCACGACTTCGCTCGAGGTGCGCATCACCGGGGAGGGCGAGGGCCTGCGCGCGGAGCTGGTGGACGAGTTTGCGTCACTCGCGGGCACTCGCGTGAACTGCGCGGGCGGTCCGACCCCCTGGGGAAGCTGGCTGTCGTGCGAAGAAACCACGGAGGGGCGGGGTGATGGTTTCCAAAGGCCCCACGGGTACATCTTCGAAGTGCCCGTCGACGCCACCGGCCCCGTGGATCCGGTGCCCCTCACGGCCATGGGCCGCTTCGTGCACGAGGCGGTGGCGGTCGATCCGGAGACGGGGATCGTGTACGAGACGGAGGACACCTGGTACGTGCCGCTCGTCCCCAATCGGCCCGGCGCCGGGCTCTATCGGTTCATTCCGCGCGAGCCCGGGGTGCTTGCCGCTGGAGGGAGACTGCAGATGATGGCGGTCACCGGGGAGCCCGGCTACCTGACCGCCCGCAACCAGACTGCGGGTACGGTCCTGCCCGTCCACTGGGTCGACATCGACGACCCGGATCCCGAAGACGCCGGGCGCGACGAGCTGGCGGTGTTCCGGCAGGGGCTCGCGAAGGGAGGAGCCCGCTTCGCCCGCCTGGAGGGGGCCTTCCATGGGGACGGCGGCATCTACGTGGTCTCCACCAACGGCGGCGACGCAACCTCCGGGCAGGTCTTCCACTACCGGCCGACCTCCGCCGACCAGGGCGAGCTGACGCTCGTGTTCGAGTCGCCCGCGCCGGAGGTGCTGGACAGTCCGGACAACATCGTGCTCAGCCCGCGCGGCGGGCTGGTCATGTGCGAGGACGGAAGCGGCGAGCAGCACGTGCGCGCGCTCGACCGGGAGGGCAGGATCGTCAACCTGGCACGCGCGCCGCTGGGGCCGGAGGGAGGGACGGCCGGCGAGTTCGCGGGCTCCTGCTTCAGCCCGGACGGGCGCGTGCTGTTCTTCAACCAGCAGGGCGGGCGCCGCGCGGGCAGCACCCGGTCGAGCGCCACCTACGCGATGTGGGGACCGTGGGAGGACGGGCCCGTATGAGCGGCGCCGCGGTGTTCGGCGCGCTCGCGATTGCGGCCGCATGGGCCCTCAGCCCCGCTGACGGGCAGGCCCAGTCCGCCGAACACGGGCCGCTGGTGCTCGAGTTGCCCGCCAGCACCCGCGGGCTGGCGCTGGGCGGCGCCTTCTACGCGGTGGGCAACGACAGCGACGCCGTGTTCCACAACCCGGCCCTGATCGGAGGCAACGGCGTGATCGGCGGGGCGATGCAGCGCTTCGGGACCGCAAGCCTGCTCGCCACGGTATCCGGCGCCGCCGACTGGTCCTCGGCCAGCGTGGCCGTGGGGGTTCAGACGCTGAGCTATGGAGTACCGGACCGGGGTGCGGCCGTCCTGTCCCACGACGCGCAGTCGCTCTTCACCAACTGGAAGACGGGAACGGCCGAGGTCGCCGTCTCGGTGGGGTATGCGCGGGAGGTGCGGGGCATACGGGCCGGCATCACCGGCAAGCTGCTGGACCAGCGCCTGGGCGGTCACCACGACGCCACCGGGGCCGTCGACCTGGGGGTGGCGGTCGGGGCCGGGCCTGCCCGGCTGGGGCTCGCCGTGCAGAACCTGGGGCCGGGGCTCACGCTGGGCGAAGTCGAGGTCCCACTGCCCTGGCGGGTCACGGCGGGCGGGTCGACCCCGGCCATCCCGGTGGGACCGCTCGACCTGGGTTGGACCGCCGCGGTCTCCCGCGAGGCGGATGGCGCGGTCGTTCCCGGGGCGGGGATGGAGATCGCGTACTGGCCCGTGCGCGGACGGACCTTTACGGCCCGCTTCGGCGTCCGGCGCGCGCCGAACGGCTTCGGACGCCCGGTCACCTTCGGTGGGGCGTTCAACGGCGACCGGCTCGCCATCGACTACGCCTGGCAGCGCTATGAGGGCGGCGAGGGGGCGCACCGCTTCGGGTTGAGCTGGCGGTAGCAGCTCAGCCGGGACGATGGATCAGGGCACCCGCACCGCCGTGTAGGCCGGGTCCATGCGGGCGAACCCCACGTCGTCCAGCACCACCTCGCCCGCGACCGTGCGGTCGAAGATCAGCCCGACTTCCCTGAGTGCGTCCAGCCGGAGACCCGGGGCCGCCTCGACGAAGTCCGCCAGCGGAATCGAGTAACTCTGCAGCAGCAGTTCGAACAGATTGGCGAAGCGGTCGTCCTCGAGGTCGCGGCGCCGCAGGACCCGCATCTCCAGGGGCCTGCGCACCGGTCCGTAGCGGCTTAACGGCACGGAGGCGACGGCGCCGTTCGCATCCCGCGCGACGATGCTCAGGTCGGGTGGCGCATCGTCCGCGTCCTCGTCCCCGGAGTCGCGGACGTCATCTCCGGAATCGCCGGCGTCGCGTGCGTTCTCCTCGCTTTCGTCGCCGGCGCTCCGCGGCCCTGGTGTCGCCCGGGTGACCGCCAGCGACAGTTCCAACGAGGTTTCGGGCCCGAGATCCCACTCGCCGGCGAGCGTCGCGGGGAGCACGATGGCGTAGGCCGCGGCCGGGCCCAGCGTGTCCGCGCCCGCGATGCGGTTGTTCCAGCCCAGCCACACGGCCTGATTGTCCTGGGACGCCGAGGTCTCCGGCCGGTTGCTCGACCGCAACCCGATGCGCCCCTCCCGCCAGGTCGACAGGCTGTCGCCGCGCATGCGAACTCCGGCGTGGGTTCCCGAGGTGACGTCGATGTCCTCCTCGTAGTCGGCCAGCGTGCGGAAGCTCTCGGTCTGGAAGCGGGTCACATACATGGTCTTCGGCAGCCAGCCGCCGATCACCCGGTGATCCCGGAACATCGGCAGATAGCGGCGGTCGTCCCGCAGCGTGGTCTCCAGGAAGGCGGAGATGTAGATCTCGGCGAAGCGGCGCTGGTCTTCTCCGGGCATGAGCGCGCGCAGGTCCAGGATTCGTCCGCTGCGCGGCCCGTTGTCGTGCGCGCCCCACACCGTGTTCCACTGCCCGTGGTTGGCGCGGTAGACCCAGACGGCCGTCTTGAGGCGCGGCTGCCCATCGGTGAACCTCACGCGCTTGTACAGGCGCAGGCCGTGAAAGCTGGTCACGTCGCCGTCGTGCGACCCGTGGAAGACCATGTAGTTCACGTTCTCCACCGGCACGAACCGGTTGGTGGGCAGGTACTGCCCGTCCACCGGCGCGATGGCGATGATCGCGCGGATGTCGTAGTCGAAGTCGAACTCGAGGGAGGCGTCGTCGGGGTAGCGCTCGAGGCGGTTGAAGGCAGCGGCGTGCCCCACCGCCTCGCCGCCCCTCGAGTGCCCGATGAGGGCGATGCGCTCCATGTCGACGCGCCCGTGGAAGAGGTTGTCCTCGTCTTCGTTGAACTCCTTCCACACGCCCACGTGCTGCAGCAGGAACCAGCCCCGGGCGTCGTTCTCGCCCCGGATTCCGCCGTTGATGAAGTTCATGTCCACGGAGGCCAGGATGTACCCGCGGCTGGCCAGCAGCTCTCCCAGATAGTCGTAGCCGGGATCCGAGAAGTCGCGCATGTTGTGGTTGCCGTGCACCACCAGCACCAGCGGGAAGGGGCCGTCGCCGACCGGATACCAGACGCGCGCGTTAAGCGGGAAGCGATCCGGCTCGAAGCCCCAGTAGCTGTTGCGGCTCTCCGCCGACGAACCGAGATCGACCAGCTTCGACGCGTCGACGGGCTCGGTGACGTAGGTGACCGAGTCGCGGTACTCGGGCCGGTTCCTGTCGGAGCCGCTGCCGTAGTAGAGGGTGCGCACCTCGTGGGGGCCGCGCCGCCCGGGATCGGGCGCCTCCAGAAGCTGACGCGCGAGGACGTCATCGGCGTCGCTGGGAGCCAGTTCCAGTGGTCCCCGGCAACCCACAAGCGGAATGAGCGCGAGGATCCCGACCCATCTTACGGTAGTCCGCAGGCAGCCGGATGGTTGCAAGACCTTTCTCCTCCACGCAAAATGCGCTAACGGCGGCGCGTTGCTCGGCGGTGGCCCGGACGGAGCCCGGGCGCAGCATTCTAGGTGTCCCCGGCCACCTCGATCAAGCAGCCCGCCGAGGCGGACCCATTCAGGAACCTTCCGCCGGATGAAGCGATAGGAGCGTTCCGTGCTCGCGCCGGCGAAGGCGCGAGGGCAGCTCTCAAACCTGGGGTGTGACGTGAGTCGAGAGCGACGCTGGCAGCAGATGGGGGGCGGGTGGAGGCGGGGAGCCATTGGCATCGCGCTCGCCGCAGGGGGCATTTCGGCCGCTGCGTTGCTCGTCGACGAACCCTCGTTGGGGTCCACGAGGGACGTGCTCCCCACCCCGACCGGACTTGCGTCCGACGCACCCGCCTCGATCCCGGGCGCGCCTCCCCGGCTCCCGCTCCCGGAAGAAGCGCAGCAAGGACGCCCCCTGCCCATGCACGAGTTCTACTTCACCCGCGCGGCGTACAGTGGCGGAGGCGGAGGCTTCCGGCGCTGGCGGCGGCAGTCGTGGGCGACGGACTATCCCAAGTCGGACCGCCAGTTCCTGATCGTGGCGGAGCGCCTCACCGGGCTGGACATGTTCATGGAGGAACATCCCCGGACTCTCACCGACGAGCACCTCAACCGCTTCCCCTTCCTCTACGCGCTGGAGGTCGGCGGCATGTCGATGACTCCGGAGGAGGCCACCGCGCTGAGGGACTACCTCCTGCGGGGCGGCTTCCTGGTGGTGGACGACTTCTGGGGCACGTACGAGTGGGAGATCTTCGAATACGAGATGCAGAAGGTCCTCCCCGAATACCCGATCGTCGACGTGCCGCTCGATCACGAGATCTTCCACACCTTCTACGACATCGACGAGATCATCCAGGTACCGAACGTCAACAACGGCAGGGGGGGATGGCGCACCCACGAGCGGGACGGCTACGAACCCTTCGTGAAAGGCATCTTCGACGAAGAGGGCCGGCTGATGGTGATCATCAACTGGAACACCGATCTGGGCGATGCCTGGGAGTGGGCGGAAGACCCCTACTATCCGCTCAGGTACTCGACTTACGCCATCCAGATGGGCGTCAACTTCATCATCTACGCCATGAGCCACTGACCGGACCCCGGACGTGCTGACCAGCCTCTTCGAGTTCCTCTTCAAGTACCGCCCGGTCGTCTTCCAGGAGGGCGACTTCTCCCTGGGGGTGGCGGGTGCCGTCGCGACCGGCGCGGTGGTGGCGAGCCTGATCGCCGGGTTCGCGCTTCTGACCTACCTCGGCGTGCGCGGCAAGACCCGGCCGCTGGACCGGCTGGTGCTCGGGGGTCTCCGCTTCGCGGGACTGGCGGTGCTCGCCTTCTGTATGCTGCGGCCGGCCCTGGTGGTCTCGACGGTGGTGCCCCAGCAGAACTTCGTGGGCGTGCTCCTGGACGACTCGCGCAGCATGGAGATCCAGGACTTCGGCGGCCGCTCCCGCGGGTCCTTCCTGCAGGAGACCTTCGGCACGCCGGATTCGCCGGTTCTTTCCGCCCTGTCCGACCGCTTCGCGGTGCGCTACTTCCGCTTCTCCTCACGCACGGACCGCATCGAGGACTTCTCCGAGATGAGCTTCATGGGAAGCCGCACGCGCCTCGGGCCGGCGCTCGAGCGCGCCCGCTCGGAACTGGCCTCGGTGCCGCTCTCGGGCCTGGTTCTGGTCACCGACGGAGCCGACAACTCGGGCGAGGAGCTCACCGAGGCGCTCATGCCGCTGCAGGCGCAGGGGATTCCGGTCTACACCGTGGGCGTGGGCGAAGAGAGCTTCCAGCGGGACATCCAGGTCAGCCGCGCCGACCCGCCCAGGACCGTGCTCACGGGTTCGTCGGTGGTGGTCGACGTGGTGGTCACCCACATGGGCTACGAGGGCGAGACCGTGTCCCTGATCGTCGAAGACGAGGGGCAGATCGTCAGCACCGAAGAGGTCGAGCTGCCGGACGAAGGGCAGCCGGTCACGGTTCCGGTTCGCTTCACCGCCTCCACGCCGGGCGCGCGCGCCTACACCTTCCGCATTCCCGTGGCCGTGGACGAGCAGGTCACGCAGAACAACAGCCAGACCGCGCTGGTGAGCGTCGAGGACCGGCGCGAGAAGATTCTCTACTTCGAGGGCGAGCCGCGTTACGAAGTGGGCTTCCTGGGGCGGGCGGTGGCGGACGACGACAACCTGCAGCTGGTGGTGCTGCAGCGCACCGCCGAGAACAAGTTCCTGCGCCTGAACGTCGACGACGGAGAAGAGCTGCAGGGCGGATTCCCCGATACCCGGGCGGAGCTGTACGCCTACCGCAGCCTGATTCTGGGGACGGTGGAAGCCAGCTTCTTCACCGGCGACCAGCTGCAGATGATCGCCGACTTCGTCGACAAGCGCGGCGGCAGCCTGCTCGCGCTGGGCGGACGCAACTCCTTCGCCCGCGGCGGCTACGCGGGCACGCCGGTCGCGGATGTGCTGCCGGTGGTGTTTTCCGACGCCGACGCGCGTCCCGACGGCTATCACAACTTCGTCAGGATCGAGCCCACCCAGGCGGGGCTCGGCGTCCCCGCGCTCCAGTTGGCCGGCACCGAGGAGGAATCCGGGGCGCGCTGGGCGGAACTGCCCCACCTGCTCACCTACAATCCGCTGCACCGGATAAAGCCGGGCGCCACGACTCTGCTCCGGGGAATCGCGGATGATCTGCCGGAAGACCATGTGGCGCTCGCCTTCCAGCGCTACGGAGCGGGCAAGAGCCTGAGCCTGGCCGTCCAGGACACCTGGATCTGGCAGATGCAGCTTCCGCTCGAGGACGAAACCCACGAGACCTTCTGGCGGCAGCTGCTGCGCTGGCTGGTGGATGGCGTGCCCGACCAGGTGACCGGCCAAGTGCCGCGGGATCGCGCGGAGCCCGGAGAGAGCGTGGCCCTAACCGCGATCGTGAACGACTCCAGCTATCTCGGTATGAGCAACAGCGTCGTGGAGGCCACCGTGACCACTCCGCTGGGCGAGGAGGTGGAGCTGGGGATGGACTGGGCGGTCGACAGCGACGCCGGCGAGTACGAGGCCGACTTCACGCCTTCGGAGGAGGGGCTCCACACGCTGACCGTGCGCGCCTACGACGGAGACGACCTGATCGGGGTGGACGAGGCGTACTTCCAGGTGGCGCCCCAGCGGAGCGAGTACTTCGACGCGGGGGCGCGCACGCCGCTGCTCGAGCGCATCGCCGACGAGACCGGCGGGATTTCCTACACGCCGGAGACGGTCGCGGCGCTGCCGGAGGACATTCGCGTGACCGGCGCCGGGGTCACGCTGGTGGAGGAGATGGACCTGTGGGACATGCCGATCCTGCTGCTCCTTCTGCTCGTTCTGATCCTGGGCGAGTGGGGCTACCGCCGGGTGCGGGGGCTGGTGTGAGGGGTTTTCTCCGGAGCACGGGATGGCGGGCCATCGCCGCGGCGGTGGGGCTGGTGGTCGCGGTCTCGCCCGTGCAGACGAGCGCCCAGCAGACGCACCTCGTGGTCGTGAGCGGGGCGAGCGGAGCCCCGGAGTTCCGCGAGCGGTTCCACCAGTGGGGGCTCACGGTGGTGCAGGCGGCGGTGGACAAGCACGGGCTCGATCCGGACGACGTGATCTGGCTGGCCGAGCGGCCCGAGATGGATCCGCTCATCGACGGGCCGTCCCGGCGCGAGAACGTCGAGGCCGCCCTCGGGGAGCTGAGCGGGCGGGCGGGCCCGGACGATGCCGTGATGATCGTGCTGATCGGGCACGGCACCTCGAGCGGGGGCGAGTCTCGCTTCAACGTGCCCGGGAGGGATTTGAGCGCCACCGACTTCGCTTTTCTGGTGGAGCGGTTCGGGACCCGGAACGTCGTGTTCGTCAACACGGCCAGCGCGTCGGGCGCCTTCATAACGGAGATATCCGGTCCGAACCGTACGGTGATCACGGCGACCCGCTCTCCCCGGGAGGGCAACGCCACCCGCTTCGCCGGGTTCTTCGCCGACGCTTTCGCGGGCGAGGTGGCCGACACCGACAAGGACGAGCGGGTGTCGGTGCTCGAGGCCTTCGCCTACGCCCGCAGGGAGGTCGAGCGCAGCTTCGAGGAGGAGGGCCTGCTCGCTACGGAGCACGCCCTGCTCGACGATAACGGGGACGGAGTGGGGAGCGGCTTCGAGGAGGAAGGCGATCTGGACGGAGCGCTCGCGCGCACCGTGTTCCTCTCCCGGGGCGGGGGGCGGGTGACGGAGGCCGAGATTGCGGCGGACCCCGAGCTCGCGGCGCTCTACGGGCAGCGGCAGGCCCTCGAGGAGCAGATCGCCGCGCTCACCGCGCTCAAGGACACCATGGACGCAGAACAGTATGAGGCGGAGCTGGAGGGGCTGCTGGTGGAGCTGACGCTGACCACGCGGGCGATCCGGGAGCGGGAAGGGGGAGGAAGACGGTGAAGGCCGGATTCCAGCCGCGGTCGCTGATGCGCGCCGCGTTCCTGCTGGCGCTCGCGATTGCTCCTTCCGTGGCCGCGCCGCTGGCTGCGCAGGCCGAGGCGAGCGCGCTCGCGGCGCTGGAGAGCGGGGAGTACGACGACGCCATCCGCCAGTTGCGGCGGCTCGCGCGCGGCCGTGACGCCACCGTGGCCGTGCATCGAGCGCTCGCAAGAGCACTCGCCCTGGTGGGACGATACGAGGCGGCGGAGGAAGCGGCCCGTGACGGCCGCGACCGTTACGGTGCCGCGCTCGAAAACGTGCTCGGCGAAGTGCTGGTGGAACTGGGGCGCCATCAGGAGGCGGCGGCCAGCTTCCGCGCGGCGATGGCGGGCGGGGCCGACGACCAGGTCACCGCCCGCGTAAACCTTGCGGAGTTGCAGCTGCGCACCGGCCAGCGCGACGAAGCCATGCGCACCTTCGACGCCTTCATCGACTTCTACAACCGGACCGCCTCGCTGTCGTCCGCCGAGCTCACCGCGGTGGGCATCGCCGTGCGCCATCTGGGGGTCGAGGAATCGCCACTGCTGCAGGACGCGCTGCGGGCCTACGACGAGGCCGTGGCCGCCGACCCGTCCAACCCGGAACCGCACCTGCGTACGGGACAGCTCTTCCTCGATACCTACCGGAGTCCCGACGCACGCGAATCGTATCAGCAGGTGCTCGCCCGCAATCCCCGTCATCCGCAGGCGATCCTGGGGATGGCCCTGGCGCACGAATTCGACGGCTCGCCCGAGGCCATGGGCACGGCGCGGAGCGCCCTCGAAATCAACCCCGACCTGGTCCCGGCCCGGACGTTGCTGGCGCGCCTGCATCTGCGTCTGGAGGACTACCCGGCGGCCGAGGAGGAGGCGCGCGCCGCCCTGGAGGTGAACCCGTCGTCGCTGGAGGCGCTCTCGGTGCTCGCGGCCACCTTCTTCCTGCGCGACCGCCACGAAGACTTCGGGGCGGTGCGGGAGCAGGTGCGCGCGCTGAACCCGGAGTACCCCGGTCTTCTCACCACGGTGGCCGACATGGCGGTGCAGACCCGCCGCTACGCGGACGCGGTCACGCTCGCCGCCGAAGCCGTGGACATCGATCCCTACTCGTGGAAGGCACGCGGCATCCTGGGCATCAACCAGCTGCGGGTGGGCGCGATAGAGGAGGGCCAGGCCGAACTGGAGCGGGCCTTCGCGGGCGATCCCTTCAACCCGTGGTACAAGAACACCCTCGATCTGCTCGACACCTTCGAGCGCTATCGCATCACCGAGACCGAGCACTTCATCATCGCCATCGACGGTCGGGAAGCGGAGCTGCTGGCCCCGTTGGTGGCCGAGCTGGCCGAGCAGACCTACCAGGCCCTGGCCGAGCGCTACCAGTACGAACCGCCCACACCGATCCGGCTCGAACTCTTTCCCAGCCATGCGGACTTCTCCGTGCGCACGGTCGGGCTCGCCGGCCTCGGGGCGCTGGGAGTGAGCTTCGGCTCGGTGGTGGCCATGGATTCCCCGTCCGCGCGCGACCGGGGCGAGTTCAACTGGGCGTCGACCCTCTGGCACGAGATCGCACACGTCTTTCATCTCGCGCTCTCCAACCACCGCGTGCCGCGCTGGCTGGCGGAGGGGTTCGCCGTCTACGAGCAGCGCCGCGGGGCGCCCTCCTGGGGACACAACCTGAACCCGGGCTTTCTGATCGCCTACAACCAGGGGCGGGTCCTGCCGGTCAGCCAACTCAACAACGGCTTCGTGCGCCCGAGCTATGGAGACCAGGTGGTCCACTCCTACTACCAGGCGTCCCTGGTCTGCGAGTTGATCGCGCGCGATCACGGGCCCGAGGCGCTCGTGGCCATGCTCCGCGAGTACGCGGCGGGCGCCACCACCGAGGAGGTGTTCGAACGGGTGCTGGGCACGGAGATCGAGCGCTTCGACCGGATCTTCACGGATTACTTCGAGGATCGCTTTGCCGGGTCGCTGGCGGCGGTCGAGCCCCTGCCCGCGCTGGGTGAACGGGGCTCGCGCGCTCCCGACGAAGTGGCGCGACTGGCGGCGGCTCACCCCGGCAACTTCATCGCGCAGATGGCGATGGGTGCGCAGCTCTTCGACGAGGAGAGGTTCGACGAGGCCGAGGAGTACCTGGCCCGCGCCCGCGACCTGTTCCCGGAGTACGCGGGACCGGGTAGCCCGGGCTGGCTGCTCGCGCGCATCCACATCCAGCGGGGCGACAGCGGCGGTGCGCTGCGCGAGCTCGAGGCCCTCACCAGCATCGACGAGTCCTTCCTGGAGGCGAATCTGGAAGAGTCGCAACTCAGGGAAGCGGCCGGGGACGGGACGGGGGCCATCGAGGCCCTGCAGCGGGCCGTGAACATCTACCCGTTCGACGAGGAGACCCACGGCCGGCTGGCCGAACTGGCCGCCGGTCGGGCGCTCCATCCCGTCGCGGTGCGCGCGCGCGAAGCTCTGGTGGCGCTCGATCCCGTGGACATGGCCGGGGCGCTCTACCAGCTGGCACTGGCGCAGTACCAGGCCGGCGACGTGGCCAGCGCCCGCCGCACGGTGCTGCGCGCGCTGGAGCGGGCGCCCAACTTCGAAGCCGCCCAGGACCTGCTGATGACCCTGCGCGGCAGCCCGGAGACACAACCATGGTGACGCGGGCGCTGGTAGGGATGGCGGGGCTCGCAGCAACCGCCGCCGCGTGCTTGCTCGCGGCCGCCGCAACCGGTTCGGACATCGCGGCCAACGAGCCGACCCCGGAAGCTCGCCCGTCCCTCGCGACCCCGGCGGCGCCCGGTTCGCCGGAGGCCCCCGTCCAGGAAGCGAACATCCCCTACGACGGCCGCTTCACCTTCGTGCGCATCCGAACCGACGTCTCCGGGGGGCGGGGGATGCCTCGCAGCTTCCTGCCGGGTGGCCGGCGGGGCTGGGGTCAGCCGCCCTGGGCGCACGACTACCCGAGGGCCGAGCGCAACCTGGCCAGGATCCTGACCGCGACCACCCTCCTGAACACCTACGAGGGCGGCAGCAACATCCTCACCTTCGACGACCCTGAGCTCCACAGCTACCCGCTGGCCTACGTCTCCGAGCCCGGCTTCTGGCAGATGGACGAGGCGGAAAAGGAGGGGCTCAGGAGCTATCTCCTCAAGGGCGGCTTCGTGATCTTCGACGACTTCGGTGGCCCGCGCGACTGGGCCAACTTCGAGGCCCAGATGATGCGGGTGCTTCCCGAAGGGGTGTTTTACGACCTCCCCGATCTGGACCCCCTGCCGACCGTCTTCGACTCGTTCTTCGAGATCTCCGATCCCGAGGCGCTGGCGCCTCCCTACAGAGGCGGCTGGCCAGAGTACCATGGCATCTTCGAAGACAACGATCCCGCGAAGCGGCTGATGGTGGTCGCCAACTACAACAACGACCTGGGAGACTACTGGGAGTTTTCCGACTCCGGATGGCTCCCCATAGATCTGACCAACGAAGCGTACAAGTTCGGTGTCAATTACATCATCTACGCGATGACGCACTGACCTCCGTTCCATCCCATCCCTTCCCCCTCGGGGGCTCCCGGAGAAACCAGAGTGGCCTTCATCAAGAAACCCGCACCGGGCGGCGCCGACGCCCTTCCGTCCCTCGAAGACACGGACGACGTCGCGCTGGCCGCGCGCATGACCGCCGGCCGCGACCAGATCCTCAGCGAGCTGCGCAAGGTCATCATCGGGCAGGACGAAGTCATCGAGCAGGTCCTGCTCACCCTGTTCGTGGGCGGCAACAGCCTGATCGTGGGGGTGCCCGGGCTGGCGAAGACGCTGCTCGTGCACACCATGGCGCAGGTGCTGGACCTGAACTTCGCGCGCATCCAGTTCACCCCCGACCTGATGCCCTCGGACATCACCGGAACCGACATCATCCAGGAGGACCCCAAGACCGGGAGGCGCACCATGGTGTTCGCTCCCGGCCCCGTGTTCACCAACATCCTGCTCGCCGACGAAATCAACCGGACTCCGCCGAAGACCCAGTCGGCGCTGCTGGAGGCGATGCAGGAACACCGCGTGACCATCCAGGGACGCACCTACGACCTGGATCCGCCCTTCTTCGTCTTCGCCACCCAGAACCCCATCGAGCTGGAGGGGACCTACCCGCTGCCGGAGGCCCAGCTCGACCGCTTCATGTTCCACATCATCATGGAGCACCTGCCGGAGGACGATGAACTGGAGGTCGTGCGCGAGACGACGTCGCTGCAGGACATCGAGTTCTCGCACGCCGTCACCGGCGAGGACCTGATCCGCTTCCAGCAGCTGGTGCGCAAGGTTCCCGTGTCCGACGCGGTGCTGCGCTACGCGGTGCAGCTCGGACGTACCAGCCGCCCCAGCCCGAACGGCGACAGCCCGGAAGTGATCGGCAAGTGGGTCTCCTTCGGCGCCAGCGTGCGCGGCGCGCAGAACCTCATCCTGGCCGGGAAGGCGCGGGCGCTCACCCGCGGACGCTACCACGTGAGCTTCGACGACATCCGCGCCCTGTCGAAGCCGGTGCTCCGGCACCGCGTGCTCACCAACTTCCACGCGGAGTCGGAAGGGATCACCACCGACGAGATCATCGACGAGCTGATCACCCAGGTCCCCACGCCTTCTTCCGGGATGTAGCATGGCGCGCACCGCCGTCCGCCCGACCGGTCCGGGGACCGGGTTCATCGACCCGCAGGTCCTCGGGCGCATCCACAACCTCGAGCTGCTGGCGCGCACGGTGGTGGACGGCTTCATCAGCGGGCTGCACCGGGCCCCCTTCCTGGGGCTCTCGGTCGACTTCGCCGAGCACCGGCAGTACATGCCCGGCGACGACATACGCAGAATCGACTGGCGCCTTTTCGCGCGCAGCGACCGCTTCTACCTGAAGCACTACGAGGCGGATTCGAACGCCAACTTCCTCGTCGTCCTCGACATCTCCCGCTCCATGACCTTCCAGCAGGACGGTATCTCCAAGCTGGACTACGGGCGTTACCTGGCGGCGTGCCTGACGTACTTCTCCAGGCAGCAGAGGGACCGGGTGGGCCTCCTCACCATCGCCGGGGAGATCGTGGACTACATCCCGCCGGCGGCCGGTCACCTCGACCTCGTGCTACACGCCATCGACCGCATCGAGGCCGGGGGCGCCGGCACCCTGGCCGAACCGCTCTTCGAGCTTACCGGCCGCATCGGGCGGCGGGGCATCATGGTGGTGATCTCGGATTTCTACGAGGAGCCCCAGGCGGTGGTGGACGCGGTGAAGGATCTGCGCTACGCCGGCCACGACGTCATCGTCTTCCATCTTCTGGATCCCGCCGAGCTCGACTTTCCCTTTGAGAGGCCGGCAAGCTTCCAGGACCTCGAGTCCGAGGCGCGCCTGCCCGTGGTGCCGGGGCGGCTCCGGGAGGGGTACCGCGAACTCATCCGCGACCACACCGAGACGCTGTCGCGACGTTTCGTCGAGCACCGTATCGACTACGCGCTCTTCAACACGGGGACGCCCCTCGACTACGCCCTCTTCAGCTACCTGTCCGCACGCCAGAGGCTGACCCGAGTCCGATGAGTGCCCTCGCCTTCCTCGCCCCCCTGTTCCTCCTGGGCCTCGGCTTCCTGGTGTGGCCGGTGCTCGTGCACCTGGTGCAGAAGGACCGCAAGGAGGTGGTCGAGTTTCCCTCGCTGATGTTCCTCGCGCGGGTTCCCTACAAGTCGACGCGGCGCCAGAAGATTCGCCACTGGCTGTTGCTGCTGATGCGGCTCGCGGCGCTGAGTTTGCTCATCGCCGCATTCGCGCGCCCGTTCATGGACCGCGACGATGTCGCCCTGGGGGGAGCGCCGGTGGCGCGCGAGGTGGTGATCCTCGTCGATCGTTCGTACAGCATGGACTACGGCGACCGGTGGGCAGACGCCCTTGCCGGCGCCCGCGCGGCGGTCCGCCAACTGGGCCCGGAGGACCGCGCCTCGCTGGTGTTCTTCTCGGCCGGCGCCACCCTGGCGGTTCGCTCGACCACCGACCGCACGGTGCTCTTCGCCGCCCTGGATACGGCCGAGCCGGGCTCCGGCGCCACCCGCTTCGGCCCCGCGCTCGACCTCGCGCGCACCGTGTTGGAGCAGTCGAACCTCCCGGGCCGGCACGCCGTGGTGATCTCCGACTTCCAGCGCGAGGGATGGGACGGCGACGAAGGGGCGCGCCTGCCTCCGGGGACCACCGTGGACCCGGTGGTGGTAACCGGACCGTACGAGGGCGACCTGGCCGTCGGCCAGCTCCTCTTCCAGCGAAGCTACCGCGACGGGCTGGAGAGGGTCGAGACCCTGGCCCGCCTCGTCAACTCCGGGGATCGCGAGGTCGAGGAGGTGGAGGTGGTCCTGGAGCTGGACGGCAGACCGGTCGGGTCGGCGGCGGCAACGCTCGGGCCCAACGCCACCGCGCTGGTCACGCTGCCGGCGTTCACCCTGAGCGAACCGTTCACGCGCGGGTCGGTCCGGGTCCCGGCCGACGGCCTGCCCGCCAACGACGTCGCCCACTTCGTGCTGTCGCCGGGCGAGGGGTTCTCGGTGCTGGTGGTGGAGGACGGCGGCGAGCCCAGGGACCCGAGCCTGTACCTCGACCAGGCGCTGGCCATCGGCACCGATCCCGCCTTCGATGTCGATGCCACGACCGTGGGTGCGATGACCGCGGGCGACCTGGCCGGCCGGTCGGTGGTGATCCTCAACGGCTCGCGGCCGCCGCGGGGGGCGGTGGGGGCGCTCCTGCGCGAATTCGTGGAAGACGGCGGCGGCCTGGTGGTCATTCTCGGCGAACGGAGCAGCTGGCCCGCCGACGGGCCCGACCTCCTCCCCGGTCCGGTGGGGCCGGTGATGGAACCGGAGTGGCGCGAGGGCCGCGGCGGCACGCTGGGCCGCATCGACTACACCCACCCCGTCTTCGCCCTCTTCGCCGCCCCCCGCAGCGGCGACCTCACCGACGCCAACTTCTTCCGCTACCGCAACGTGGAGCTCGCGGGGGCGGAGGGCGTGCTGGCCCGCTTCGACAACGGCGCGGTGGCGCTGGCGGAACGGCAGGTGGGCGAGGGCCGTGTGCTGCTGTGGACGTCGATGCTCGACAACTACTGGAACGACATGGTCCTGCAGCCCATCTTCCTGCCCTTCGTGCACCAGTTGGTCAAGCACGCCGGGAGCTTCCGTCCTCCCACGCCCTCCTACACCGTGGACGACGTGCTCAACCTCTCGGGACAGGGCGAAGGACGGGAAGCCGATCGCCTCCTCGCCGGCGTCGCGCAGGACGACAGGGACGGACTGGTCGCGCTTTCGCCCTCCAATCGTTCCATTGACGTGAGCGGAGCGGCCCGACCCGGCTTTCTGGCGCTCGCGGAGCAGGGCTTCTACGAGCTGCGCGGCGGGGGCGGGGGAGGAGGGCCGGGCACACCGGCAGTCGCGGTGAACGTCAACCTCGGGGAAGCGGATCTCGAGGCGATGGACCCCGAGGAGTTCGCCGGGTCCATCACCAGTCCGGACGTCGGCGCGGAAGGCGCAGCCGGCGCCGAACTCGGGCCGGAGGACAGGGAACGGCGCCAGGGAATCTGGTGGTATCTGCTGGTGGCGGCGTTCCTGCTTCTGGCACTGGAGACGATTGTCTCCAATTATTTGTCACGAAAGGCCGCCAGCCTGCCATCGGGAGCACCGTAGGCGGGCAGGCATCGCACCGGAGAAGGGGGAGCAGAGGTGCCTACACGACTCAACCACCGCGCCAGACTCGAGCTTCTCGACGCCATTCGCCACGTGCGAACCCGCTGGCGCATGCGCATCGCGCTGCGCGGGCTGGCCGCGCTGCTCGGGATCGGGCTGGTCGCCTTCCTGGTGTCCTCCTGGGGGATGGAAGGCAGCCGCTTCAGCCCCGCGGTAGTGAACGGCTTCCGCATCTTCACTTGGCTCTCGCTGCTCGTGGTGGGAGTCTGGTTCCTCGTGCGCCCGCTCTGGCGGCGGCCTTCCGATGCGCAGGTCGCGCTCTATCTGGAAGAGCACGAGCCATCCCTCAAGGCCGCGGTCCTGAGCGCGATCGACGCGGGGGCCGACCCCGAGGCCGCGGGCACGGCGCACTCGCCCGCGCTGGTGCAGCGGCTCATGGAGTCCGCGGTCAAGAAGGCGCGCGCCGTGGATGGCGGACACCGGATCGAGCGGGCGGGGTTGTTCCGCTGGACCGCGGCCGTCGCCGGCATCGCGCTCGCCATCCTCATCATCTTCCTGACCGGCCCGGCCTTCCTGCGCACCGGCGCCTCGGCACTGCTCTCGCCGACGGCGGACGCGGCGGAGGTCAACCCCTACTCGATCGAGGTGACCCCGGGCAACGTCACCATCACGCGCGGCTCGGATCTGCGCATCGCGGCGCGCAACCTGGGTTTCGACGCCGTCGACGCGGAACTCTTCCTGCGCACCGGCTCCGACGGTGAATTTCGCCCCCTGTCCATGCTTCTGGCAGGTGACACGGGCGAGGAGGATGTCGGGGAGTTCGAAGTGGTGCTCTTCGGCGTGGAAGACGTCACCGAGTATTTCGTGCGCTCCTCCGGCGTGCAGTCGGACCTGTACCGAATCGATGTGGAGATCCTGCCGTACGTGGACCGGCTCGAGCTGGTGTACGACTTCCCGGCCTATACCGGGCTTCCCGACCGCACCATCGACGACGGCGGCGACATCGCGGTGCTGCGCGGAACCCGCGTCCACCTGCGCGCCTTCCCCACGATTCCCGCCCCGCGCGCAAACCTGTGGCGCGACGACGCGCTGGCGAGCGAGCTGACGCCCGCCGAGGACGGCTCCTTCACCGGATCCTTCGTGGTGGAGCAGAACGGCTTCTACCACCTCGAGATGGAGAGCGCGCGCGCCGGGCTGGTGCCCGCCTCGCCCCAGTACACCATCGACGTGCTGAACGACCAGCCTCCGTCGCTCTCCTTCACCCGCCCCGGCCGCGACACGCGCGCCACGGCTCTCGAGGAGTTCTTCATCGAGGCGCGCGCCAACGACGACTACGGCATCCGGCAACTCGAGCTCGTTTTCTCGGTCAACGGCGGCGAGGAACAGACCGTCGAGCTGTTCGGCTCCGGGGCCGCGCCCCTGAGCGAGGTGAGCGCGGGCTACACGTTCTTCCTGGAGGAGTACGAGCTCGTCCCGGGCGACATCATCTCCTATTACGCCAAGGCGCGCGACAACGCGGGCATGGGCAGCCAGGAGGCCATCAGCGACATCTACTTCCTCCAGATCCGCCGCTTCGACACCGAGTTCCGCCAGGCTGAGCAGCAGCCCGGAGGCGGCGGCGGTGGTGGCGGCGGTGGCCAGATGGGCGGCGAACAGGAGCTTTCCGAACAGCAGCGGGAGGTCATCTCGGCGACCTTCAACCTGAACCGGGACCGCGACCGCTACTCGCCGGAGGGGTTCAGCGAGGGGCTGGTCGTGGTGCGGCTCTCGCAGGAGAGGCTTCGCGACCAGGTTGCGACCCTGACGACGCGTCTCAACAACCGGGGCGTGGTGCGCGATCCCGAGTTCGAGCAGATCGCCCAGTTGCTGCCGCAGGCGATGGAGGAGATGGAGGCCGCCATGGAGCGGCTCGACGCCGCCGATCCGGAAGGGGCGCTCTCCGAGGAACAGCAGGCGCTCCAGTACCTCCTGCGCGCGGAAGCGCTCTACGACGAGGTGCAGGTGAGCCAGCAGCAGGGCGGCGGAGGCGGAGGCGGGGGCGGCGGGCCCAACGCGGACGACCTCGCCGACCTCTTCGAGTTGGAGCTGGACAAGCTCAAGAACCAGTACGAGAGCGTGCAGCGCGGCGAGCGCCAGCAGGCCGACGAGCAGATCGACGAGACGCTCGAGCGCCTGCGCGAACTGGCCCGGCGCCAGGAGCAGGAGGCCGAGCGCCAGCAGCGCCTCGCCAACCGCTCGCAGGGTTCCGCCGGGGGCGGCGCACAGAACCAGCGCTCGCTCGCCGATGAGGTGGAGGAGGAGGCACGGCGCCTGGAGGAGCTCTCGCGCATGCAGTCCAACCAGCGCCTGGCGGAGACCGCGCGCCAGCTTCAGGACGCCGCCAACGCGATGCGCGAAGCGGCAGCCGCCAGAGGAGGCGAGGCCGCCGCCGATGCGCGTTCCGCACTCGACCGGCTGCGGGCCGCGCGGCGACTGCTGGAGCGCGATCAGTCCGGGCGCATCGAGCGGGACGCGCAGGATGCCCTGCAGCGGAGCGAGGAGCTGATCGAGGAGCAGCTCGACGTCGCCGAGGAATCGGTGGACATCTCCGGCGCCGACCAGGTGACCGCGGAACGCATGCGCAGGCTCATCGAGCGCAAGAACGAGATGTCCACGGAGGTGGCCGACCTGGAGCGGCAGATCGACGAGATGTCGGCGGAGGCCGGCTCCGAACAGCAGCAGGCGGCCGAGTCGTTCGACGATGCCCTGCGCAACATCCGCGACAACAAGATCAGGGAACGCATCCAGTACTCGCGCGGGCTGCCTGGCGCGCGCAGCCCCGACTTCACGCGCGATTTCGAGCAGCAGACCACCGAGCACCTGATGGAGCTGCGGGACCAGTTGCGGCAGGCGTCGGAAGCGATCGGCGAGCCGGTGGACGACCGCACCATGGAGTCACTCGACCAGGCCCGCGACATGGTGCGCAACATGGAGTCGCTCAATCGGCGGCTGCAGGCGCGCGCCGACGAGAACGCCCGGCGGGGACTGGGCCAGCGGCCCGGCGAGGAAGCCCAGGGACAGCAGGGCGAAGGTCAGCAGGGTCAGGGACGGCAGGGCCAACAGGGCCAGGAAGGGCAGCAGGGCCAGGGCGGACAGCAGGGACAGCAAGGCCAGGGCGGCCAGCAAGGCGAAGGTCAGCAGGGTCAGCAAGGCCAGGGCGGGCAGCAAGGCCAGGGCGGGCAGCCGGGCCAAGGCGGACAGCAGGGTGGAGGCGGCGGACCCGACGGTCTGCGGGATATGACCGGCGCCGGGTTCGGGCCGGGCGGAAGCGGCTGGGCGCGCGGGCTGACCCCGGAGGACATTCGCCAGTTCCGGGGCGAGTACCGTGAACGCGCCCGCGAGATGGCCGATCTGCGCGAACAACTCTCCGACGCCGGCGTCGGGGTCGAGGAGCTCGACGACGTCATCCGCTCCATGAGGGCGCTGGACGACCGCCGCGTCTACGACGACATGGAGGAGATCCTCCGGCTGCAGACCCAGATTCTGGAAGGCGTAAAGCGCTTCGAGTTCGGACTTCGCCGGGCTGCGGGGGAAGACGACCCCGAGCGGCTGCTCCTGTCCGGCTCCGACGAGGTGCCGCAGGGCTTCCGACAACTGATCGAAGAGTATTACCGTTCACTGTCCCGCACCCCGGGAGGCTGAGCAACCCGGAGACGCGGGAAGGGAACCAATCGGACGCAACCAGGCTGCGCCGGAGGGGCGCGGCCCGGGCGGACAGACCAAAACGGAAGTGACAGCATGCTGATTCGCGTGAAGAACGCCGGACTCGACGTCCCGTCCTCGGAGATCACGCCCGAGGAGACCTACCTGAACAGGCGCAGGTTCATCGCGGCCGCCGGCGCGATCGCCGGAGGCCACCTGGTAGCGCCGGCGCTGGGCGGGAAGGCCGGCAGGGCGTACGCCCAGGGCGGACAGGATTTCTCCGATGCCACGGACGAACTCGGCGGCGAGGTCAACACGTACGAGGACATCACCACCTACAACAACTTCTACGAGTTCGGCACCGACAAGCGCGACCCGTCCCGCAACTCCGGCGACTTCAAGCCGGAGCCGTGGACGGTGGATGTGAACGGGCATTGCGCCAAACCGGGCACCTACGCGCTCGAGGACCTGCTCGCCCCCCACACCGAGGAAGACCGCATCTACCGGCTCCGCTGCGTGGAGGCCTGGTCGATGGTGATCCCGTGGCGGGGCATTCCGCTCGCCGACGTGATCTCGCGCCTGGAGCCCACCGGGTCGGCCAACTACGTCCAGTTCAAGACGGTTGTGCGTCCCGAGGAGATGCCGGGGCAGCGCCGCCGCGTCATCCCCATCCTCCCCTGGCCCTACCTGGAAGGGCTGCGCATGGACGAGGCAATGAACCCGCTCACCCTGCTGGTGACGGGGCTCTACGGGCGCAGCCTGCTGAATCAGAACGGGGCGCCGCTACGGCTGATGGCGCCCTGGAAGTACGGGTTCAAGAACGTGAAGAGCATCGTCGAGATCTCCTTCGTGGAAGAGATGCCGCACAACACCTGGAACGTGCAGACGCCGCACGAATACGGCTTCTACGCCAACGTGAACCCCGAGGTGGACCACCCGCGCTGGAGTCAGGCGCGCGAGCGGCGCATCGGCAAGCTCCTGCGGCAGCCGACCCTGATGTTCAACGGGTACGGTGACCAGGTGGCGCACATGTACGCGGGGATGGACCTGACCAGGTGGTACTAGCCCGCGCCCGGGTGACCAGCGCGGTCATCTGGGCCATCTGCCTGGCGCCCCTGCTCTGGCTCATCCTCCGCTTCCGCGAGGACGGGCTGGGCGCCAACCCCATCGAGGAGTTCACCCACTGGGGCGGCACCTCGACGCTGATCCTGCTGCTGCTGACGCTGGCCGTGACCCCGCTTCGGCGCTGGGCGGGCTGGAACCTGGTGCGCTACCGGCGGCGGCTCGGGCTGGCGGCGTTCTTCTACGGCCTGACCCACTTCATGACGTACGTCGCCCTCGACCAGTTCTTCGCCTTCGAGTACGTCCTCGAAGACATTGCCGAGCGGCCGTACATCACCGCTGGCTTCGCCGCCTTCGTGCTGCTCATCCCGCTGGCGGTCACGTCGACCCGGGGGTGGATCCGCCGCCTCGGCAGGCGCTGGCAGCGCCTCCACCGCATCGTATACGTGGCCGCCGGACTCGGGGTGCTCCACTACCTCTGGAAGGTGAAGGCGGACACCCTGTGGCCGATGGTGGCCGCGGTGGTGCTGGCGGTGCTGCTGGCGGCGCGTCTCAAGCCGAAGCGGGCGAGGCGCCGGAAGGCCCAGGTCGGGCGATGAGCCTTTGTTCGCCAGGGAAGGGGCAACCCGTCCCCGTCCGGTGATCCGCCTCGTCGTTGGCATCGCCCCTGCCTCGACTATAGATTCGGATCGGATGCGTGCCGCGCAGCGATCACCGCGATAGAGGATTCCGCGATGGAAGCACACAGTGCCGGTGCCTCGATAGCTGCGGGCGGGCGGGCCGTCGAGCCCTCCGTCGCGAACGCGCTCCCGCACTTCGCTCCACTTCTCATCTTCCCGCTCGTCGTCTGCGCCGCCATGTTCGGCGGCTGGTGGATCGCGGGTCCGTTCGCCTTCTTCATGCTCGCGAGCCCGTTCGACCGGCTCCTGGGCCTGGAGGAGCGGAACATGGATCCGGCGACGACCCGCGAGAGCCAGTTGTTCCTGTACAAGCTCGCCGCGTGGGTGTGGGCGGTTGTCTGGCCCGCGACCTTCGTCTTCGCGCTCTGGCAGATGCTGGTGGGCGGCCGACTGTCTCTCTGGGAAGCCGGCCTGATCGCCGGCGCACTGGTCATGGTGGCGCAGACCGTGTTCGTCGTGGGCCACGAGCTGGTTCATCGACGCGCGCCGTGGGAACGCCGGCTCGGCGAGTTCCTGCTGGCTTCCGTCTCCTACCCGCACTATGCGACGGAGCACGTCTACATTCACCACCCCCGCGTATGCACGCCTCTGGACCCGGGGTCCGCGCCGAAGGGCGTGAGTTTCTGGGAATACCTGCCGCAGGAAGTGCTGAACAACATTGTGGGAGCCTGGCGGTTTGAACGGCGGCGACTGACGCGCCGTCAGTTGCCGGTGTGGCACCACACGAACGCGTTCTGGCGCTACGCAGTGCAGATCGCGTTCTGGTACGGGCTCATCTTCTGGTGGGGCGGCCCCTGGGCCCTGCTGCTCTACCTTGTCCTGTGCGGCAGTGTGGTCTTCTCGATGAAGATGAGCAACTACGTGCAGCACTACGGGCTGCGGCGCATCCGCATGCCCAACGGCAGGTTCGAGCCGGTCAAGCCGAGGCACGCCTGGAGCGCGGCCTACAAGTTCACCAACTGGCTGTACTACAACATGCAGCGCCACGCCGACCACCACACGTCGAACCGGCGATATCCGCTGTTGCAGCACTACGGCGAAGCCGCCTCTCCGCAGTTGCCGGGCAGCTACATGGAGATGAACGGCATGGCGCTCTTCCCAAAGCGGTGGTTCGAGACCATCGATCCTCTGGTCGACCGTCAGCGAGCCCGGTTCTATCCCGAGATCGACGACTGGAGCGCCTACGACAGCCGAGCGTTCGCGGCGCGCCCCGACGCGTTCGACGCCATCGCGGAGATTCATGCCGCCGCCCCCCGCCTCGCCGAGTGGATAGACCGCTCACCGGCCCTCCTCGACACGCTGCGCGAGCGGGAATTCACGGACCTGGAACTGCCGGAGGGATTCCTGTCGGACGCGGAATCCGAGGCGATCGCCCGGTCCGGGCTGGCGCGCCTCTACTGGACGTACGAACTCAGCCTCTCCGAAATGAGGGCCCAGCTCGACGACATCCCCGTCCAGGACGCCGGTGAGGCGGTCGCGGCGGCGCGGGAGTGGTCGAACGGCAAGGTCTTCCAGATCGCCGTGCACACGATGCGCGGCAGCCTGTCCGTGAGCGAGGCGGCGACGGCACTGGCGCGCGTCGGCGAAGCCTGCATCGCCACCGTCCTGTCCGCGGTCGAGGAGGACTTCGCCGACCGCGGCGTGCCGCAAGCCAGCGGCGGCGTGGCGGTCGCGGTCCTGGGACCGCTGGCCAACGGGGAGGCGCTGCCGGGCGCGGAACTCGATGTCCGGTTCGTGTACGACGGCGGCCCGGCCAGGTACTACGAAGCATTGTGCCGCCGCTTTCGCAAGGCGCTCCGTGCGCTTTAGCGCAAGAACCTGCTGCTGGCGCCCGTCCCGAGCGGCGGGATGGAGGGCCTCCAGTCCCTCGCCGAGTTCGAGGAACAACTCCGCAATCCCGGTTCGGATCGTGAGCGGGTGGCGCTCGCGCGGGCGCGTTGCGTGTTCGTGTCGGGCGATGACGAAATCGGGGAACGGTTCGCGCAGGCGTTGCAGGACGCTCCGGGAGCGAATGCGGCCCGCGAGATGACCGGGTTGCGCGAAGCCGCCGCGAGCGAAGTGATCCGTGATACCGCGTCCCGAGCCGCAACCGACATCGCCGCGCTTGCGGATGGCCCGGCTCGGGAGGTAAACGGGACTTGACTTAAGACTTAATCCCTCTAATTGTGCGACAAAATAGGGTTGGTCATGTGGTTCATAGCCTCCAACGATGGAGAATTGCCATGAGAAGCGGCGATGAAATGCTGGCGCAAGTTGTTGAGAAGTTCGCCGTGGACGCGGATTTCAGGGAACAGCTTCTCGCAGATCCAAAGGCTGCGATCAGCAGCGAATTGGGCATTACGATTCCCGATTCGATGAACATCCGGGTCCATGAGAGCGACATGCAGACGGTGCACCTCGCGTTGCCGCCGGACTCGCACATCACCGAAGAGCAGATGGAAGCCATCTCGGCCGGCCTCTGCTGCTGCTGGTAGCCTCGCCGTAAGCCGGCGAGCCGCCGGTCAGGAACTCCTGTGCGAGCTGCCCGGATAACTCACGCGATCACGGGCGCGGGGTTCAGGTCGGCTTCGGCGAGGGAGGGCTCACGGTAGCCCATCTTGACGGGCACGTCGTACAGGCGCCCGGGCGCAAACCTCGCCCAGAAGTGGCGCATGCCCGGCACGATGACCCGCGCCACGGGCATGCCGATATCGGGCCGCGTCTGATCCAGCACAAGGAACTCCAACCCCCTCGCCTCGACGAGCGCGCGGCAATTCTCCACATCTTCGCGCGTGTCCGCCGATTCGGTCACCGGATAGTGCGAAGCCGTGCGGGGCGGCTCGTCCGGCGCCGGCGCCAGCCAGGCACAGTCGGCGAGCCGAGCGGTCTTCCACCACCAGAGGGCCAGCGGATCATCGATCCTGGGCCGGCCGTCCCCCGCCCCGGGACGCGGCAGCCAGGTGAGGCACTGGTTCAATTCGCAAAGCGCGCGCAGGGCTGCTATGCGCGGGTCGGCGTGGGTCCCGGCACCGTAGATGATGTCCTCGGTCCGGGCGTCCGGCCGGCGCGAGAGCGCAACGAAGGTGGGGATGCCGATATCGGAGGTGACGTCGAGCATCCATAGATCCCGCTCGTGGCGGCCGTAGTAGTCCGAGGCCGCTGCGATGTACTCGTCGTCGAAGCTGGATAGATCGACTGCCGGAACTCGCAACCGGTTATACCACCAGATGGCGAACGCATCGCGCTCAGCCAGTTCGTAGAAGCCCTGCAGGATGGCCTCTTCCAGGGTGTTGCCCGCGGCGCACCCGTTCGAATCGGCGATCAGATCCGCGGGGCCGCGCTCCTCGGCCGACGTGCTGTAGAGGAGGGATGTCGGCAGGTAGCGGTGCCGCTGCTGCGTCAGCGACCACACCGGCGTCCAGTCGATTTCGGCGTCGGGCTCGAGACGCGGCGGGACGATGTTGTAGGGGTGGCCCTTCGCGTTGATGCTCGCCGCATCGTCGAGCTGACTCTCGCTGAACAGCTGCACCTCGTTGGGGTGGATCGCCTCTTCCTTGCCGGCGAACTCGACGAATCGCTTGCGGATACGGATCTCGTCCCCATGACGGGCACCCGAATAGCGCTCGACCGCCTCGCAGAGGGCGCTGACCTTGGACTGCTGTCGTGTGCTGCCCTTGCCGGCGCTCTTGCTGCGCAGGCTGCGCCTGAGCGAACTCAGGCTCCGGCTTCTCATGCCGAGATTGCTCCCGGCCCAGTAGACGTGCAGCCAGGAGTCGGCCTCATCGGTGGTGCGCGACAGCCAGGTCACGACACCACTGATCGGGCTCACCAGGTGGCGGTATTTCGCCAGGGTGGCTTCCGGCGCCACGGCACGCGCGCCGCCGCTGGTGCGATGAGCCTTGGGGCTCGCCTTCAGAGACACCGGCGCCGGTGGTCGATCCGGCCGGTGCAAGGCTTCGTCGCCGCAGGCCAGGCACTGTGGCCGACGCACGACCCGATGCTGTGAACTTGCGAATGTGGCCAAATCCATCGCGATTGCATGTTCGTGAATCGGGGCCGACTCACCCAGCACCAGCCATTTGACGATCTCCGCCGCGATCAGCCCGTACATCGCTTCCAGCACCTGGGGCCGAGCCGCGAACGGCCTGAAGGCGGCTTCCTCGCCGGCGACGTTACGCAGGAAACCGTGGACTTCCCGGTGACTGCGCAGGCGGTACGCGAGGCAATCCCGGCAGGGTCCCTTCCTGTCCGCCGGAAAGATGGGGCCGAAGAGCGGCTCCACGCCGTTTGGCCGCACCGGCGCCCACGGCGCTCCCGCCTCGAGCCGGCGCCGATTTACCTCCGCGAGATGTGCTTCGAGATAGTCGCCGCAGACAACAACGGCGAGCGTCGGCTCGCCGGTCCCCACCCTGGCGCCGTTCGCCTCCAGATGCCGGCCGAGCCCGCCGTCGTCACCCTCAACCGTGACGCGCGACTGCGCCAGCCGCTCCTCGACCCAGCGCGGCGACGCGCCAAGCGACGACCAGTAGGCTGCCTCGCACCGATCCATGCCGTGGTCGGCGGAGACCAGATAGCCCTTGGCCGCGAACGCGGCAATGGCCGCCAGGACATCGGGCGCCGCATGGGCGCCCTCGAGGGCCGCGACAATCTCGTCCCAGGCGTGCCGACCGTCGAGCAGCGGCAGCAGATCACAGTGCAGCTTGCCGTGCAGTAGCGTATTGAACGACTCGGAGACGAGAAGCACCTGCGCCTCGTCGATTTCATGGAATCGGAGGTGTGGCGCGAGCGCGGGAAGCTTGACAATGCCCCGGTCCGCACGAGTCGTTCGGGTCAGGATCCCGCGCCGGGGACGCGCGTCCTTCTCCGCTGCCATCCAGCTCAGGCCCCCAGCACTTCGACGAGACACTCCAGGGCCTCAATGCAGAACGCGGAGGTCACGGCCTCGGAGCCATGCCCGATCTGCCCTGCCACGCCCCACTTCAACGACTGGTCGCCGAACGCGAGCAGCTCCGGCCAGCTGCCGTCCCCGCGCTGCGAGCTCAACAGTCTCTCCACCTCGCGCTTCGCGTCGATCCGCTCGAGGCTTCCGATGTTGTGGAGCGCCGACACCGCCTGAGCGGTCTGAAGGACATTGCCGAATCCTCCCTTCTCGTCACGGAGGCCGAGGATACGATCCGCGAGTATCGGCCGCAGGGGATCGAGGGCGGGCTTCGCACGAATCAGCGCGCGCGTGATCGCGTGGTAGATCGTGACCGTGTCGGGATACCACTTCGACGAGCCATCGAGGTTGCCCTCGGTCACCAGGGCTTCCAGCCATCGCTGGGCGCCCCTGGTTCCCGGATGGTTGCCCAGGCAGGCGAGGACATTCGCATTGACGACCGGGTCGGCCTCGATACGAAAGCGCGACACGACGTCGGGTTCGTCTTCCGCCAGCACCCAGGTCATGAAGCGGCCTTCCTCGTCGCGATTTGCCAGCATGCCCGGAACGTTCCTCCCCAGCCAGATCCAGGGGTGGGTCCCGATGACGAGCGAACAGAGCGCGGTACTGTCGAGATCCGGGGGCAGGTGACGATAGTACCGCCAGAATCCGGGGTATTCGATGGTGTCGATGAGATACGCCTTCGTAGCGGTGCATATCGCCCTGGCCCGCGGCTCATCGGAGCTCTCAAGGGCAAGCGCGCAGAGAGCCGACACGAAAGGAGGCCTTTCGAAATGCCTTGGGATCTCCGGGTCGGCCACATTGAACCGGATGCAGTGCCAGGCCCCATTCTCGTCGATCATGGACTCCAGGAAGGCAAGCCCGCGGCGGATCCCTTCCCTCGCTGCCCTGGCCAGCGCCCCGGAGGTGGCGCTGCTTCGGACCCCCTTTTCTTTTGGTGCAAAGGGCCGAAGGGGCGGCGCGGGGTCGTGGAGTGTCCTTCGAAGAAACTCGAGCGATGCCGCACCGGTCCTCGCCGCCTCTCGTTCGGCCTCGCTGAGCTTGCTCTGCGGCGGGAGCACGACATGCGTCGCGGTATACGACTCTTCGTGCACGCGAATCTCATGGTCCTCGGCCAGCGTCACGCCGAATTCCGTCTCGATTGTCTCCCTGGGGTTCCGGAGAAGACGTTCACGAAAGTCGCTGTCTTCTTCAGCTCTTGATACGAGGAGACCGTCCGCGTCCATTCAGGCCACCTGCCTCCTTACCAGGTCTCTGAACACCCCGTCGGCCTCCATCAGTTCGTTGAAGGAGCCGCTCTGTACGACTTTTCCGGCCTGCAGCACGTAGATGTGATCGGCCTGTTCCAGCGTGGACAGGCGGTGGGCGATGACGACCCGGGTGGCGGTCAGAGCGGTGAGGTTGCGCATGACCCTGGCCTGGCTCTCGTTATCCAGCCAGTTGGTCGCCTCGTCCAGGAGCATGATTCGCGGGCTGCCGATCACCGACCGGGCGATTGAAACGCGCTGACTCTCGCCGCCCGACAGAACCGACCCGCTCGTGCCGACCATGGTCATCATGCCCATGGGCATGCCCTTGATCTCCTCTTCGACGTCGGCGACTCGCGTCGCCGTCCATATCTCGTCACTCGCCACCTCATCGTGGTGACCGACCAGATTGTCCCAGAGATCCGAGGGATGGAGTCCAACGGACTGCGGCACCACGCCAATTTTGCGGCGCACCTGTCTCAGGTTCAGGTTCCTCAGATCACGTCCGTCGTAGCACACTGCTCCCGCGGTGGGCCGGTCGAATCCAAGCGCCAGCCGGAAAAGGGTGCTTTTGCCAGCGCCGGACTCGCCCGCAATCGCGACGAATTCCCCGGGGCGGACGTGAATCGTGACATCGTCGAGGATCAACGGGCCGTCGGGATCGTACCGGTAGGAAATGCGGTCGAAGAAAATGTCGCCCCCCAGATCCTCGACCGGCGCTCCTTCGACTTCGGCCTCGGGGACCGCAGCGAGAAGCGGGCGCATCTGGTCGAACGCCGGAAGTACGGCGGCAACCGCGCCAAAGGACTCGCCGAGCCGTGCGACGGCGGATTGAAACGCGGCGAAGACGAGGTAGACGACGAGAAAATCGCCGACCGGGAGGTTCCCGTCGCCCATGGCTGCGACCGCGAATAGCAGGATTCCGGCGGCAAGAAAGGGGAGCGCCGCGCCAAATGCCCGCGAATGTCCCTCGAGCGCGCCCAGCTCGAGCTCCGTACGCTTCTGCTCCCGGTAGTCCTGCGCCCAGATGGCGAAAGCCGACGCTTCCGCGTTTTCCACACGCAGCTTGCCTATGCTGCCCACGATCTGGAATAGCCGGCCGGAGACGCGCCGCGCCGCGCGGATCATCCGCCCATGGAGCGGAATCTGGCGCAGCCCGAGAACGACGGTGACCAGGAGCGAAGCCAGGCTGAACGCGAGGGCAACGGTCCCGAGCGTGGCGTCGTAGAGGAAGATGACGCCAAGCACCGGAAGCAGAAAAAGGATCGAAAGCAGACCGTGGGCTGCGACTCCCTGCAACCCGTCGCGAAGATTCTGGAACGTCATCCCCGACACGGCCAGATCGCCAGCCCGGCGACCGTGCAGAATGCTTGGCGGAAGGCGCATGAGACGGTCCCAGAAGGACGCTTCGACCCGGGAAACCGAGCGACCCTCGATCCGCATCATCGCCGTGCTCTGAAGCAGATGCAGCAGTGCGCCGAGCAGGCCGAACCCCGTCACCGCCACCGCCACCGCATAGAGCTGGCCGGCGGTTCCGCCCGCCGCCGTCTGGTTCGCAACGAACCCGAGCGCGAGCGCCGGCACGAGCTTGATCAGGCCGCCCGGAAGCCCGGCAAGCACCAGCCGCGCGAGATCCGCCCCCGATCCAAGCAGCGCGATCCCCAGCAGGTCGGCTGGCTTCACGTCCCCCACCGGCAGCGGCCGGTAGAACATCCAGGCCTCGTCCGCCAGCGCGGCGGCACGATCCGCCGTCATCCGGACGCTGCGCTTGCTGACCGGATCGAATTCCCGGTAGCGCCCCAACCATCCCGGCAGAAGCGCCACGGGCTGGCCGTCTGCGGCGCGGAATGCCAGCATCGCGTTGCTGTCGCCGCGCCACCAGGCCTCCCCGGCCCTGAACCGCACGCGTCGGGCGCGCACGCCCGATGCATCGAGAACGTCTACGAGGCCGACCGGAGCACCCGAGGGATCCGAGCGCACCGGGATCTTGAAATCGATTCCCTCACGGCGTCCGATCGCCTGCAGGGCGTCCGCCAGCGACGTGTCCTCGACGCTGGCATCCCGGTCAATCGGCAGATCATGGATATTGAAGAGCCGCTGCCGCGCGGCTCTCTCGACCGTGCGGCGGCTCGTGGTCCGCACGCGCTCGAGATTCGCATCATCGACCACGGCCAGTCGGCGGTTCAGGCGCTCCAGGGCGAAGGCAACCGCGTGAAACGATGCGAGCGCCGAGAGCAGGATGCCCTGCTTTGCCAGTGTCTCGGTCGACCTTCCGGAGAGTGTCGCCTCGTCGGACAGGATGAGCCAGCTTGTCCGCGTCAGAGGGATCACCGCTTCGTGTGGGCCGCCCGCCTCGACGATGTCCGCCGGGTCGACCAGGTCCATGAAGAGGCCGGTGCCGCGCGGCGGTTCGGATACCCATACGACGCCGCGCTGTACGGACAGCGTACAGGGAGCCGGCGTCCGCATCAGACCGGGTTTGGCCAGCGCAGTCGGACGCGGAAGGCGGCTCGCGAAACGCGAGAGTGTGTCGGTAATCGCGGTCAGCCAGGTATCGGTCTGTTCCGCCAGCTCCGCCGGATCGGCGTCGGACAGCACGGAGGCCGGCAGGCGTTTCAGAACGGTGCCCGGCGATCCCTTGGCGATCAGGCTGAGCGTGGTGTCATCGTCATCGCGTGGCCCGTCCGGCGCGACCCCCGGTAGCAGCCAGCCCGATCCGCGGCGCAGCAGATGCTGCGGCGCCGCCTGCTCCACCCCGTCCTGGAATTCGACCAGGAACAGATTGACGGCGCCCTGATCGATGAACCAGACAGTGTCCGGGTCGTCGAGCTTCACCGGCAGGTTGCCGGCGCAGGGCACGGACTCGCCGGAGAGGGCGGCGAGTTCCGCGATGGACGTGTGCCCCGGCGCGGTGTCCCGCATCAGCCGGACTTGACCAGCTTGTAGTACGTGCCGTCCCGATCCGCGATCAGCTCGTCGTGCGTCCCGCGCTGCACTTCGACACCCCCGTCGAGCACGATGATCTCGTCGCAGTCCCGCACGGTGCTCAGCCGGTGCGCCACGATCAGGCAGGTGACACCGCGGCGTCGCAAGGCGTCGTCGACGTATTCCTCCGTCGCGGCATCGAGGGCGCTGGTCGCCTCATCCAGAATGAGCAGCGTCGGATTGCCCAGCAGCCCCCGGGCGATCTCCAGCCGCTGGCGCTGGCCGCCGCTGAAATTCACGCCGCCTTCCTCGACCCGGGTCGAATATCCGTCCGGCCGACGCAGGATTTCGTCATGGATCTGGGCATCGCGTGTCGCCGCGAAGATGGCCTCATCCGGAACGGCGGGGTTCCACAGGGTGATGTTGTCGCGCACGGACGCGGAAAAGAGCACGACCTCCTGATCCACCATGGAGATGGACCGCCGCAGCACCTCCTCGGGAATCTCATCGCGGGGGTGGCCATCGAACAGGATTTCGCCGGACCAGGGCTGATAGAGACCGGCAATCAGCCGCGCGAGGGTCGACTTGCCGGAACCGCTGGGACCGACAACGGCAACCCGCTGCCCCGGCCTGATCAGGAGGTTGAAGTCCTTGATCAGAGCGGGCCGACTCCTGTTGAAGCCGAAGCTGACGTCTCGCAGCTCGAGCCGGCCGGTGAGCTGGAGTCGGCCGTTGAAGGTGGGAAGCGACTCCGACTGAGAACTCCGGCGACGGAAGGTGGGGTCTTCCGCCGCTTTGGAGATATCCTCGAGTCGCTGCAGATCGGTTTCGAGCGCCTGGCGTTGCCCGGCGAACTCCAGGAAGCGCCCAACCGGTGCCAGAAACATCTCGGCCAGGATATAGAACCCGACCAGCGTGCCCAGGGTCATCTCTCCGGCCATGACCAGGCTTCCCCCGATGCCCAGGACCGCCGCGGCGCGAAGTGCGGCGATCATGCCCGGGAGCGCGGTATTGACGGAGCCCAGTGCGGAATAGCGCCGGCGCGCTTGCAGTTCGCGCGCCTGATGGCCGCTCCACTGCGAAAAGAAACGGTCGTCCGATCCCGTCATGCGCAGGTTGTCGGCATGATTCAGCATCTGCATGCCGACGCCGATCAAGAGCCCCTGTTCGCGCCTCATCGCCTGGCTTCGAACCGCCCTGAGCCCATTGAGAAAGTGTGCCAGCACGCCGTGCAGAAGGGCCAGAAACAGCACAACCAGCGTGAGCCGGACATCGTAGGCCAACATGGCAATGAGCAGCACAGCGCTCATCGCCATGTCGACAATGAGCACCAGAAACTGTTCCGTCAGGTTTCTCGCGACTCTGTCGATGGACGAGACTCGATCCGTCAGATCGCCTACGAGACGGTGTTCGAAGAACTCCACCGGCAACCGCAGCAGCCGCGACAGGCCTCGACTGTAGCCCATCACCGCAATCCGGATCGCGAACCGTTTCAGGAACCGGTGCTTGAGCAGGGACAGGATGTATACGAGGACACCGCCGCCGAGCAGGGCCGTCACGAGTCCGCCCCAGGGCCCCCGGTTCTCCAGAACATCGTCCACGAAAACGCCTAGAGATGCGGGGACAACAAGGGCCAGCAGCGTCAACATGAGGCCGCAGGCAATTACCCAGGCAAGCGCGCTCCGCGATCCGGTGAGCAGCGTGCCCAGTTGCGTGTACAATCCGGGCGGCTCGCCGCCGGGTTCGAAACCGGAGCCCCGCTTGAATCGCAGCGCAATTCCGCTGTAGCCCTTGCCGAACTCTTGCGCCGAGAGCCTGCGCCGCCCCGTGGACGGATCATTGAGATAGAAGTGGCGACCGTCGAACCCCTCGAGGACAACAAAATGGCTGAATTGCCAGAACACGATCAGAGGCAACTGCAGCCTCTTCAGCTGACCGGCACGCAGGCTGAGTCCACTGCATTCGAGACCGTAGTGCCTGGCCGCGCGTGCGATGCTCGCCGCACTGCTCCCGTCCCGACTCACCTCGCATCTTTCCCGCAATTCCACCAGCGAAACCCAGCGTCCGAAGTAGGCGAGAATGCTGCCGAGGCAGGCCGCGCCACACTCCGACGCGTGCATCTGCAACAGAATCGGCGTGGTTACGCGCTGTTTCTCGAAGCTCGGTGCGGCCTTGTCGTCAACCCCCCTGAAGGCGATCAGCGTCATATCATGACCGCCCCATCCGCAGGAATGCGACCGGAGATTGCGTACCGATCTCGATGACGATCCGGCATTCTCTGCCCACAATGGAAGCAAGGTCGAGGCTCTCGTCCAGCGCGATATCGAGGCGGTGCATGGATCCCGGCGCCGCAGACTCGAAGGCCGCGGGAGCCTCGAACGGGCGAACGCCGGAAATCGCCGCGACTTCCACGCTTATTGTGTCCGCTTCTCCATCCGCCGTACCCAGTTCCATCACCGCCGGCATTCCTGCCCTGATCTCCGGCACGACGTCGCTGTCGATCCAGACGAGCGCCTGCACGGACCGGCCCGCTTCGGACAGGTTTGTGCCCGGGTCGACCAGCACACCGTCCACCGCGAGGCTGCGGGTTACGCTGCCAAGAAAGAGCCACGTCACGAAGATGAACAACCACAGCGCGACGGCGACGACGAGCAGGCGCTCCCGCGGTGTGGAAACCGTCAGCAGCCGGTCGAGTTGTTCCCGTTCCTGCTTTGCTTCGGCAACGGTATCGTGAAACGAACCAAACGGGTTATTGAACACGTCCCTGCTTCGCCTCCTCACCAGGTATCGAACAAGGATAGCACGTCAGGGTGCGCGGTGCAGACTCGGGCGGCCGCCGGCCGGCTACGTCGGCACGGAGTCGTGCTTCCGCCCCAATGGCGCACCCAGACCGTGGGCGATTTGCGCGAAGCTGCTCACGGGAAGGAACGCGCACTGCCGCTCCCAATCCGCCGGATCGGGGGTCTTCGCGTCGACCAGTTCGAGCATCTCGTCGAACTTGCGCAAGGCGGAACAGTCCACGGCCAGCGGATCGGCGGCCTCCCGGTAGTTCGGCCACACGCGGTCCCGGGCGTCGCGCCAGAACGCACTGTCGTACTTCGAACCACAGCAATAGTGCCAGCCCACGAACAAGCCGGCTGCGAGCGCATCGGTGACGAGAAAGCGGTTGATGACGGGCGCGTCGCTCTGCACATACTCCGCCGGCCGGTGGAACCGCATGCGCAGAACCAGCGCGACCTGCAGTTGCGCCAACCTGATGGCGGTCGCTTCGAGCGGCTCCATGAAGGCGGCGGCATTCCCGACGCGGACCACGGCACCATCATAGATCCGGCGGCGGACGAAATTGGGAAACGGAATGACGGCGCGCTTCTCGAAATCCGACACGCCGTCCTCCGCAAGGAACTCGTCGAAGTCCGCCTCGACTGCATCGAGATCGGACACTTCCCTATTGAAGACATAGCCGTAGGATGTGTGCACGGTCAGCGGAATGACGAACACCCATCCGTGCGGACGCGCCACCGCACGGGTATACGTGAGTTCGCGGACCGGCGCGTTCGGCGGCGCCTTGACGACCGGGGGGCCGCGGCGAATGGCGGCGCAGTTCGTGGGGATGAAGGAAATGTCGATGTGCTCCTGCGGATCCAGTTGCCGCGGATAGCCGCGGGCATCGAAGACCAGATCGTAGCGCTCGGCCTCACGGCCTTCGAACTGCACCTGCGCGCCGCCGTCGACTCGCGTGATCGCGGTCACTCTCGCGTCGATGTGGCGGGCCCGCGTACTCGCGTGCAACAGGTCCGCCATCAGGTCGGCCGACAGGTGGTAGGCATAGGCCACCTGTTGTGGCGTGAAGTAGTGAACAAAGTCCTGCCGGCGTCGACCCCATCCCTCGAAGCGGCTGCCGAACTTGCGGGTGCCGTTCAGGCGTTGCTGAATCGTCTCGTGGGGCAACTGCGACAGCTGCTGCAGTTCGCGGACAAGACTGGGCCAACTTCCTTCGCCCACGCCGATGATGGGAATGCGAGAATCGTAGATGTGGTGCAGCTCATGATCGCGCTCGGGGTGCAACCGCGATACGCTGGCGGCGGCCAGCGCGCCGGCGGTGCCGCGGCCCACGACGGCAATCTTCCTGCACGACCCGCTGCCGAGTTCCTTCACCGTGGCGACCTCCCCGGGCGCACCGCCCCCTGAACGCGACAGCGCGCGGCAAACGCGACGCGCCATGTCCCGGCCCCGCCCGCGCCATCCGCGAGGCCGCGGGCGAGGCGGACATCAGGGCGCGATGACACCTGAAAGCACCATGTAGACATAGGCCTTGATCTGTTCAACCCGGTCTCCGGCGATGACCAGCTTGATGTGGTGGATTCCCCGCAACAGTACAAACCGCCCGGTTCTGCCAAACAGAATGGTCGGTTGCGAGACCCAGCCGGCCAGCGCCGCGACTTTCTCCGACACTACACGGTCCTCGTGGCGCAAGGCCTCCAGCACCGGCTGCCAATCCGTCAGGCCATCGATCCAGACCCGGGAAGCAGCCGTATATCTCTGCTTGACTATGGGCGTCAGGCCGAGGGTCGGACCGACGCCATCCGCCTGCGCGTCGACGTTCACCCCGGTCCTGACGACCTGCGTGCGCTCGCCGAAGCGTGCAAGCACCCTCTCCACGGTCGCGATGTTCCCGGGCCAGGCGATCTCCTCGAGAAAGGAACGGACATCCCGCTGCCCGGTGAAGCCCATGATAGCCAGGCGGATCGTGCGCGCGCGTGACGGAAACAGGCCGAACGAGTCGAGGCGGGTGTCCTCCGGTTGCGCCAGGTAGACCCGCTCGGCGTTGCTACGCTCCGCCGCGCTCGGTTCCAGGTCGTGACAGTCCACGAGTTCGTCCACCACGACGCCGACATCGGGCTGCTGCCCGGCGCCGCCGAAGATCATGCGTTCGTTGGGCCGCAGGAACATCCCGGGCAGCGGATCGTCCTCGCCTCCCGAGTCGATGTCGTATTCCAGCATCAACTTGCGGCCGACAATCGCGCGCAGGGGCGAGTCCGCGGCCTCCATGCTGCGAAACAGGCGGCCGATCGCCGCCGCCGTGCGATCCGATGGGTCGCGTCGCGCCTTCTCCTCGAAAAACGCGCCCGACCGGTTGCCGCTCGCCAGCGAGACGCCGAAATCCGCCCGCGGCCGACTGTCGTGCAGCGGCAGCTCGAAACCGAACGGCTGGGCACCCATGGTTATGGGCAGGGTCCCCGCCCTTGCCAGCAGGTGTTCCCACTCGTGCTCCCCGATCAGCACGGGAGAGATTCTGTCTCGCAGGTGCCCGAGCAGGTCGTGCATGGTGGCACCTTCGCCCGCCAGTCGCTCCTGGGTGATCGCTATCGCTTCGTGGATGTCCACTACTCGCGCCTCAAGCCTCAAAGCCGTGCCGAACACTCGGCCGGAGCCTGGAGACAGGTCTTCCGCTCAGGATCGGCGCTCGTCGTCATGCACCGTGCCGTCGACCATGCGGATCAGACGCCGGGACCGCTCCATGACGCGGCTGTCGTGGGTGGCGAAGACGAAGGTCACTCCGAGGTCGCGATTCAGCTCGCCCATGACATCGAGGAGCGCTTCGCTGGAGACGGAGTCCAGGTTCGCCGTCGGCTCGTCCGCGAGCACCAGGGCCGGACGGCTGGCCACCGCACGCACGACGGCGACCCGCTGCTGCTGGCCGCCCGACAGCTTGCCCGGGCGCCGGTCTTCGAGCCCTTCCATTCCCGTGCGCGCAAAGAGTCCGCGGACCCGCGCCTGACGCTCCTCCGCGGGCACGCCCTGAAGGAGCATCGGGAATTCCGCATTCTCCAACGCCGTGAGCACGGGGAGCAGGTTATAGGCCTGGAAGACGAAGCCGACCTCCTCGAGCCGGAGCCGCGCCAGCTCCTGGTTCGACATGCGGCTCACCTCGCGCCCGGCGACCCAGACCCGTCCCTGCGTGGGGCGGGTCAGGCCACCGATCAGATTCAGCAGCGTCGTCTTGCCTGAGCCCGACGGCCCCGCGAGCGCGGTGAACTCGCCACGCTCTATGGTCAGGCTGACATCGCGGACCGCCTGCACGGATTCGGCTTCCTGCTCGAAGACCTTCCAGACACCGTCGGTCCGGGCGGCTGCCGTGTCGCGCACTGCCATGACACCTCGATTCTCCTTGCGCGCCGGGGGGCCGGCACGAGAGGGGCTACCGATCGAACTTCATCGCCTCGGTGACGTCGACCCGGGCGGCGCGCAGCGCCGGATAGACCGAGGCGAGAATGCCAATGCCGAGAATGAACGCGACAATCTGGACGATGCGTCGTACCCCGAAGATCGGGACGATGATAGGGTCAACGACGGCACCGGAGAATGTCAACTCGTCGATGTCCTGCATGAAGACCGACGTGTCGAGCCCGTCGCCGAAGAAATACCAGGTGCCCAGGAGTCCCAGGCCGACGCCGACCAGCCCGCTGACGGCGGACAGCGTGAGGCCTTCGATGAGAACGACGGTGCCCGTCTGACCCGGCGTCAGCCCCTGCGCCTGAAGCACGCCGAACTCGCGCTGGCGATGCATCACCGACATCAGCACCGTGTTGACGATCCCGAACGCGATGATGACGAACAGGAACCCCTGAATCACGTAATTTCCGAACTCGTCGATCGCGATCCCCGCCGCCAGTACGGGGTTCGCCTCGCGCCACCCCACGACGCGTGCCTCGCCCCGTTCCACCGGCTCTGCAAGCGCCAGCGCCAGGCGGTCGGAGACCCACCGGGCTCTGCCACTGCCCTGCAGGACGACCGCGACGTTGGTCACGTCGCTCCCGGAACCGAGCCACTCGCCGGCGGTCGCGAGCGTGATGTGGATCGTCGCCTGGTCGATGGCGGCGACGCGGCTGCGGAAGATCCCTGTCACGTGGAGCAGCTGCCCCGTGATCTCGCCGTCGGCACCCTGCGCCTGCACGACGAAGCGCGATCCGATTTCGAGTCCCAGGCTGAGGGCCAGATCGGCGCCGACAAAGGCCGCCAGCCGATCATCGGGCTCGAGGTAGCGCCCTTCGATCACCCCATCGTCGATCATGCCGAAGCCCGCTTCGGCGACGGGGTCGACGCCCACGATCTGCGCCGGGCGCGCCCCGGCCGCCGAACTCGCCAGCCCGTTGATGCCGAGCTTGGCGGACATGGTCACGACATGCGGCGCGATCTCCGGCGAGGCCAGCGCCTGCTCCGCGGCGCGCCTGACGTCCGTCGTCAGCCGGTTGTCGATCTGACGGCGCAGCCGGTACTCGGGTCGCTCGACGGTCACGTGTCCGCTCCCCATGCGCACACCGGAATCGACCCACTGCTCGTGGCTGCCGTCGTCGATCGTCATCGACCAGACCAGGAATGCGCCGCCCACGATCATCGCCGAGGCGGTCAGCACCGTGCGACGCAGATGCCGGCGCAGGTTCCTCAGGGCGAGCCGGACCAGGACGCGCAGGAGCACGGCTACACGCCCGACAGAGTGTCGGCAGGCGGCACCCGCGCCGCACGGAGTGCCGGGTAGAGGGCGGAGACGAGTGCCGTGACGATCAGGCCGATGGTCGCCCAGGTCCATGCCGGCACGTTGGTCCCCACACGGAGACTCGGCGTCAGCAGGACGCCCTCCACGGTGAGACTTCCGAAGAGCCATCCGAGGTCGGGCGGCGCCGCGGAGAACCAGACCAGCAGCGGCACCGTGACGGCGGTCCCGAGGCCCAGCCCGATGACGCCGGTCGCGACCGCCTCTGACAGCACCGTGCCTACCACGGACCGCGGCGATGCACCCAGCGCCAGCATGACGGCGAACTCGCGGCGGCGTTCGAAGGTGGCCATCAGCGTCGTGTTGGCGATGCCGAAGCTGGCGACCGAATAGATGAGGACGATGAAGATCCAGTACGTCGCATCGGCGAGCGCGACATACTGGGCAAGCACCGGATTGAGCTCCGTCCATGACGCGACCGACATCGCCCGTTCGGGAGCTCCAAGGGAGGCTGCGAGGCGGGTCGCGGTCAGGTCGGCTTGCGACGGATCGTCAGTGCTGACCGCGATTTCGTGGACCCGCCCCGGATCGAGGACCACGAGCGTCTGGAGGTCTGCGACCGGCATGACCATGGTGCCGGCATCGAACTCGAGCAGGCCGGTCCGGAAGATGCCGGTGACCGTGTACAGGTCGTTGCCCATCGAGCCGTCCGCCGCCGAGGCGACGACGACGAGTTCGTCCCCGACGCCCAGCTCGAGCTGCCGCGCCATCTCGTCTCCCACCACGGCTTCGTATCGGCCGGTGGCAGGCAGGCGGCCCGCTGCCAGGGGATCCAGAAAACGGGTCAGCGCCACCTCGCGCTCGGGATCGACGCCGAGCAGAACGCCGGCCGATGTCGCTTCGCCGGTACTCACGAGCCCGCTCGCGTACACGCGCGGGGCGGCGGTCACGACCGAGGGATCGGCCTCGATGGTGCGCAGGATCTCCCCCACGTCGGCACCCTCGCGGCCGCCGATGGTCTCGTACAGGCTGCGCTCGGGCCGGTAGTCGGCATCGTGGATCTCGATCTGTCCACTGGCGAGAGACGTGGCGTTCTCGACGAGTTCCGTCGAGACCCCCTCAGCCCATCCGACCATGAACACCACGGCAAAGTAGCCGACCCCGAGGCCGAGCGCGGTGAGAACCGTTCGCTTCCGGTTACGGCCGAGGTTGCGCCACCCGATTCGCCACAACCGGCCCGTCACGCGGCGCTACCTCCCGCGCTGCAGGGTCCGGAGCGAGAAGAAGGATGGATCGACGTCGATGTCGAACTCAAGCTCCTCGTAGCGGATCGTCGTGCGTTCGTCCGGCTTGTCCGCCGGGTACATGTTCATGACCCTGGGAACGATCCGCCCTCTGAACTCGGTGTAGTCGCCGTGCTCTATGGTCCTGGCCAGTTCGCCGTTCTCGTCGAAGAACTCCGCCCGGACCGGCATGTCGTCGGACTGCCGGATCCGGTAGTCGATGTGTCCCCAGACGACGGGCACCTCCGGCCTGGGAGTCAGGCGAAAGTCCCAGACGGCCACGCCATCCGCATCCTCTCCGTCGAACACGAGTTCGATGTCGTAGTCCTCGACGAGCCTGCTGTCCTTGACCAGGTCGTCGTTCGTGAAGTGCGATCCCATCCACGATCCGCCCATCATCGAGGCAGGAACCTTGATCGTCCGATCGACCTTGGGGAGGTAGTTCCAGATGTCCTCGGCGGCCTTCAGAGTCGCCGTTCCGGCTTCCCTCCGCGGCGCCCGCAGGCGGACGAGCGAATAGTCCGTGCCGAGCGACCAGATCTCCATCGTCATCTGCCGCTCCCAGTGCTCGGTCACGATCTCCATCGTCGCGACGCCCCGGCTGGACTCACCGCGCAGCAGCCGGTCCACCCGATCGATGATGGCGTTCGGGTCCAACTGGGCCCGGGCCGGCGCCGCGACGGCCAGATGCAGGATCGTGCCCGCAAGCGCGAGCCACATCGCCATGCCGCGCTTGTGCGGCCCCTGGAGTCCCTGGCGTGTTCCTGGCATGTGAGTGCACCGTGGCGTGATCTGGGCGTTACGTAGTTAATACCCCGGCCGCTCCAAGGCGGCAACACCCACGAGGCCATTGCCCAGCCGGGTTCGACGGGTACCAATGACGCCGGCAGGTTGGCGACTACCCCCCTTCCCGTCCCAGCAGCCGGTCCGGCTCGGGCACGATCCGGGTGGCCCGGAAGGCCGCCAGGCGGTAGAGGGTATCGTTCCCCGCGGCGCGCACCCAGTATTCGGCGTCCACCGGCGCCATTTCCAGCGTAAGGACGGTGTCGCCGCTCTCATTCAGAGCCACGAAGCGACGCAGGTCCTCGGTCGGAAACTCGGATCCGTCCTCCACGAAACCGATGGCGCGCAGCTCGTCCACCTCGTCCAGCATGTTCGCGACCGTAGCCGAATCCGGCACCGAGCCCGACTCCGCCACCGTCCAGCCGGCGTCGCCGCGCTCGACGATGACGACCTCTCCGTCGCGCTCCACCTCGATGGATGCGATGGACTCCACGTCCGTGCGCGCGATGAGCTTGTCGCGCCAGTCCGTGAGGGTGCGGGTGAAGGAACCGCGCAGGTCGCCGCGAACGGTGTAGACCTCGTCGGAGCCGGGCAGGCGGGCGTAGGCGGTCTGGAAGGCCGATCCGACCCGGCCCAGCGCCAGGATGCGGCTTTCGCCGCCGAGGAGGCGGAACTCGAGCATCCAGGCGTCGCGGCCGGTCACCCCCAGGCGCTCGTGGTTGGCCGGGTTGGCCGCGGCCAGTGCGCCCACCTCGACCTCCGAGAGCGCCGTGAACATGCGCGCCACCGCGGCGGAGTCGGCTTCGTACCCGTTCACCGTCCATTCACCGGCGACGCGCGCCACCTCGATCTCCCGGTCGGACCCGCTGAAGGTGGCGCCCTCCAGGGTGCGCTCGTCGATGCCCTCCAGCTCCGCCGCCAGCTCGACCGCTCCGGGGGGGACCTCCGGACTGCGGCCGCCCACCAGGCGGATGACCCCGTAAAGGACCAGCAGTCCCGCGAGCGCGATGACAAGTCTCTGCAGTGCGTTCTTGCTCATGCGTCCATCTCGTTCCAGCGGCGCTCGGCGCGGGACCGCCTGCCCGTCACCCGCAGGGCGCCGGCGAGGCAGAAGAAGAGGGGGATGCCCACCAGGTTCCCCCACTTGAGCGCGTTCTTGGCGAAGTCCGACTCCAGCGCCAGCGGAGGCGGCGTGCGATCCTTGGAGCGGATGCTGATGAGCGCCTCGTCCTGCGCCAGCCAGTCGACCGAGTTTGCGGCGAAGAGCAGGTTCTGGCGGCTCGACCGGACGAACTGCTCGTCCAGGAAGTCCACATCGGCTACGACGATCATGCGGCCGGCCGGTTCGGAACCGTCGCCCTCCTGCCCTTCCTCGGCGGGAAGCGCGAAATCCACCGCCGCCGCTACAACCTCAACACCGAGATTGGACTCGTCGGGGAAGGCCTGCATGTCGGGAGCGATGGGGCTGCCCGGCGCCTGCACGCCCCCCGCTTCCGTGGTGGTCCAGAGCGGCGTGACGCGCGCCGAGTCGGTCAGGATCAGCGAGCTGGCCCATCCGACGGAGAGGTTGTTGAGGTCGCGGGTCACCGGATGATCGGCGCCCCGGAAGAGGATGGGCCATAAGGGGTAGGAACGCACCACGGCGAAGATCCCCTGGCGACCCATCTGCACCCGCTCCGCGGAGGCCAGGTCGTAGACGATGCCTCCGTCGTATCTGATTCCGCGCTCCTCCAGGAAAGTCTCGAGCCCCGACGTCACCGGCGACGCCATCGGCGACTGCGGATCGATCTGCGTCCCCTCCACCAGCAGCATCGCGGCACCGCCGCCGTCCACGTACTCCGCGAGCCGCTCCAGGGCGAGCGCCGACATGGGCGCCGTCGGCCCCGCCACCACCAGCACGTCGATGGAATCCGGATTCAGCGGAGGCACCGTGTCGCCGTCGAGCGCGACGCTTCCGATCGAGTAGCGGTCGCCGAGCGCCTGCTGCAGCGCCGGCATCTCGAAGGCCTGCCTGGCGCCGAACCCGGAGGCGAAGCGCAGGCGCGGGCGCGCGTCGGTGGTCATGGACACGACCGCCGTCGCCATGCGCAGCTCCAGGTCGTCGGTGCGGTCGATGATGGGGATGATCTCGCGCTGGTCCGCGTACTGCATGGCCAGCCCGAAGTACCCCCGGCGCACCTCGAACTCGTCGTCGCGCAGGACGTTGAAGTCGAGTTCCGGGATCCCCATGCCGCTGGCCTCGGAACGGGCCTCGTCGCTGTCGCCGGGATCGATCTTCTCGACCACCAGCTGCCCGCCGCCCGCGCGCCGGAAGTCCGCGAGCAGATCCTCCACGTCGCGCAGCGTGAGCTGCACCTCCGGGGGAAGCTCGTCGGACGCGAAGAGCTTGAAGGTGACGATGTCGTCGACGTTCGCCAGCACCTCGCGGGTCCCGTCGGCGAGGGTGTAGAGGTTGCCGCGGGTCAGGTCCAGGCGCCCCCGGATGTAGCCGCCGACCAGGTTCAGCACCACGACCAGGGCCGCGATCGCGATGGTGCCCACGCGCAGGCGCCGATAGTCGGCCCGGCCGTGACTCAGCCGCTCCCGGCTCACCATGCCGATCGCCAGCACCAGGAAGAGGGCGGCGGTGGAGAGGAAGTACAGGACGTCGCGCAGGTCGATCACGCCCCGGGCGACGTTCTCGAAGTGCCCGATCACGGAGAGCCGGGCCGCGGCGCCGCCGATCATCGGCGTCAGCCCGATCTGCACGAACGGCAGGCCGATGAGCACCAGCACCAGGCTGACGGCGATCGCCAGCATGAACGAGGTGATCTGGTTGCGGGTCATGCTCGATGCCCACAGGCCGATGGCCACGAACTGGGCGGCGAGCAACGAAGCGCCCACGTACTGCGCGGTGATGATTCCCGGATCGGCTTCGGACGCCATCAGCACCCCGATCGACATCGGCAGCGTGCCGGCGAGCGCGACCAGAGCGAAGATCCAGTTCCCCAGGAACTTGCCGAGTACGGTCTCGACCTCGTTGAACGGATGCGCCAGCAGCCACTCGAGCGTCCCGCTGCGGCGCTCCTCCGCGAGCGAACGCATGGTCGCGGCGGGAATCAGGATCGCGAACAGCCAGGGCAGGAGATCGAAAAGGGGACGCAGGGTGGCGATGTTGGAGGCGTACAGAGAACGGAACTCGATGAAGATCCCGAGAGCCAGGAAGGCGACGATCAGGATGTAGGCCGTGGCCTGATCGAAGAAGCCCGCGAGTTCGCGGCGCGCGATGGTGGGCACGCCCCTGAGACCGGCGAGAATGCGGGAGAGGTTCATTCTTCCACCTCCTCCGCCGGCGTTGTCGCGGCGTCATCGTCCGCCAACGGAGCCGTCTCGCCAGCTTCCGACGCGATCGCGGTCCCGGCGCCGTCACCGCCGGCTTCTTCGTCCCCGCCATCCCCGCCGTTCGCGGTGAGGGACCGGAAGACCCGCTCCAGGTTGGCCTGCTCGCGATGCAGCTCCCAGAGCGCCCACCCGCGGCGGGTGGCGAGCTGGAAGATGGTGGGGCGCAGTTCCGCGCCGGACGCGACCTCCAGACGCACGCGGGTGCGCCCTTCGTGGGTTTCCGCTGTGGCGGAGGAAACGCCTTCCAGGGCGGCAAGGGCCTCGGACACGTCATCCCCTTCGGCTTCGACAAGGTAGAAGGCGCCGCCGGTGCGGTCGGCCGCCAGATCGGCCACGGTGCCGTCGGCGACCAGCCGGCCGCCCGAAATGATCAGCAGCCGCTGGCAGGTGGCCTCGACCTCCTGCATGACGTGAGTGCTGAGGAGCACCGTGCGCTCTGCGCCCAGCGCGTTGATCAGCTTGCGGATCTCCACCCGCTGGTTCGGGTCGAGGCCCTCGGTAGGCTCGTCGAGCACCAGGATCTCGGGACGGTGCAGGATCGCCGCCGCGAGCCCGATGCGCTGCCGATATCCCTTGGAGCACTCCCCGATCGGGCGGAAGAAGACCGCCTCCAGCGCGGTCTCCTCCGCCGCGTCCCGGACCGCGCGCCGGGCATCCACGCCCCGAATCCGGCGGATCTCGGCCACGTACTCGAGATACTCGGCGACCAGCATGTCGTCGTAAAGCGGGTTCGCCTCGGGCAGATAGCCCACGCGCCGCTTGGCTTCCCTGAGGTCGGTCTCGATGGGCACGCCGTCGAACAGCACCACGCCCGAATCGGGCTGCAGCGTGCCGGTCAGCATGCGCATGGTCGTGGTCTTGCCGGCCGCATTGGGGCCGAGAAACCCCACCACCTCGCCCCGGTCCACCTCGAACGACACGTCGTTGACGGCCAGGAGGGGGCCGAAACGCTTGGTCACCCCTTGTACGGCGATCATTCCTTCCTCCTTCCGCGTTTTTCCTCGGTGCCGTGCACGAAAAAGGCCGCGCGAATCGCATCATCGCGCGGCCCGGGCAGCCCGTGCCTTCCCGCGCGCGAGCAACTCGCTGGTCTCCCCCGTTTTCGCGCGGGGGCGAACGATTCTACAATGGGATGCCAGCGATGTCCAGAAGGTTTTCTGTTCCGGGAGTACATCTCATGCACCACCAACAGACCGCACGAGTCAGCATCCTGAGGGCGATCTTCCTCTCGATCCCCTTCGCCGGTCTTGCGTGCGGCGGTTCCGGGGATGACGCGGGAGGTGGCGGGAGCAGCGCGGATGCCGGCGCCGTCGCGGCCGACGAACTGGTCCGCACCGCCGACCCGTTCGCGCGCGGCTACACCGAGGAGGACTTCCCGCGGCTGCGGGAGCTGGCCGAAGGGGTGTACTCGTACGAGGCGCTGCGCTCGGCCGGAGACCAGCGCTTCACGACCGTCAGCATGTTCGTGGTGACCGACGAGGGCGTGCTGGTCGCGGATGGCCAGGGTAACGTGGCCGAGACCCAGCGCCTGATCGACCACATCGCCTCGGTGACCGACCAGCCCATCACCCACGTGGTGATCTGCTCCGACCACGGCGATCACACCGCAGGCAACTCCGCCTTCCCCGAGGACGCCGAGTTCATCGCCCACCCCACCTCGGCGCGAGTGCTGGAGGCGATGGCCGCCAATCCCATCCGGCCCGCCGACGCACCGCCGGTGATGCTGCCCACCCGCCTGGTGGACAATCGCGAGGTGCTCGAGCTGGGCGGTCGCACCATCGAGATCCTCTTCTTGGGGCGCGCGCACACGGGCGGCGACCTGGTCGTCCATCTTCCCGAAGAGGACATCCTCTTCATGAGCGAGGCCTATCTGCACCGCGTCTTCCCCGCCATGCGCACGGCGTATCCGACCGAATGGGTCGCGATGATCGAGCGGGCGCAGGCGATGGAAGTGGAGACCTACGTCCCCGGGCATGGCTTCGTCGATTCGCCCGAGGTGTTGCGGGAGGAGCTGGAGGTGTTCCGTCAGGCCGTGGTGCAGGTGATCGACGAAAGCCGTCGTCTGCACGGGCAGGGTCTCAGCCTGGAGGAGGCGCAGGCCAGCGCCGACTTCGGAGAACTCGGGGACTGGTGGCTATCGGAGAGCCAGGCTTCTCGCGCGATCCAGCAGGTGTACGCGGAACTCGACGGCATGCTTCCGCCGATGGAAGGCGAGGATGGCGACCGGGAGGACGGCCGCGACGACGGAGAGGAGCACGAGTCAGAGGGTGAAGGCGAACACGGCGAGGGTGAAGAGGGCGGCGAACACGGCGCAGGCGATGAGCACGGTGAGGAGGGTGAGCACGACGAAGAGGGCGAGGAATCGGGCGAATACATCGCCTCAAGCGAAACCTGGGACAAGACCCGGAGGGGTGCCCGCCTGATCCTCTCATTCGATGCCGCGCGGGCCGCATTCGTCGGAACGGTCGAGAACACGACTCAGGAGGTGCTCTGCGCCGTGCGCGTTGAGGTTCATCTGTCCACCGGAACCGAATTGGGACCGACCGCGCGAACGGATCTCGCTCCCGGCGAATCCACAGCATTGATGCTGTCGGCGGGAGGCGAGTCCTTCGACGCCTGGACAGCCCACCCGGAGGTATCCGCCTGCGCGGGCTGACGACAACACGCACTCTTGCGGCTGCGGAAATGCTGCGAGCCGGAAGCTGACAGATGCACGAAATGACGATTTGCTGTGCCGACATCGGGTCAGTGGCGAAAGGAAACTTCGGATGGGCCGGTCTCTCCGGTGATCCTGACCACGCAGAATCGTCTGGTCGTGACATCGCGGACTTTTTGCTCCACACGCCGTGTCTGGTGATCCAAGCGAGGCCGTCGCGTCGTTAAGGCGCCGGCCGCACGACTCGGCTTCGCCGCGGCTAGTCAGTGGGCCGGCGAATTGAACCAGGCACAGAGGTGCTAGAGGAGAGAGGTACGATGGCGGAGATAAACCCGCTGAAGCGTGTGAGTTTGCGGGAGGCCTGGCCCGACGAGGCACGCCACTTCACCCCGTGGCTGGCCGACAACATCGATCTGCTGGGTGCGAAACTGGACCTGAGACTGGAACAGGCGCAGGCGGAGCCTGGGAGTCCCTCATCATGCTGGAGGGTACCGATTGAAACGTTGCCGGCAGGCGGATCGACCGTCAAACGGGGGTCGCTATCCGCTCGACGTGGATCCGGCCGGCGTTCTTCATGGCCTGCGCAAGGTCGTAGGCCGCCTGAAGGCGATACCAGGTATCCGCGCCGCCTCCAAACGCCATGTCCAGCCGGATCGCCATTTCGGGAGAGATGCCCGAACGGCCGTTGACAAGTTCCGAAAGCTGCTTGCGGCTAACCCCCAGCCTCCGCGCTGCCTCCGTCACGGTGAGCCCCAGCGGCTCCAGACAATCATGGCGCACGGACAGGCCCGGATGCGGTGGGTTCTTCATCGGCACCTCACGGTCCTCCTAGTGGTAGTCGGTCAAGTCCACATCCCTGACGTCGCGACCGTCGAAGCGGAAGACGTTCGAGGCCTCGGTGGCGAAAGCCAAGGATCATTGGATGAGAACTGTAACGTACCACCGCTCAGGCGACGACATGCCTCGCGGCAGACGGCTGGTGGTGACAGTAGGTACAAACGATGACCAAGGACGATACGGGCCCCAAGCCTGCTGGCGCCGTGACCAGCGGACCGGACAAGAACCGCCCCGCGACGAATCGCCGGGCGTCCGCTCATGTGGCACACCACACCGTCTCCGGGAAGTCGAGCCAGCCCCGGCCCCTGCGGCGCGATCTCCTGGAGATGGCCCGGCTGGACCGCTCCGTGCGTGCCGAACTCGCAGCGTCCGGCAAGCTCTTCAACGCCGGTTATGAACCTCGGATGGCGCAGGTGCACCAACGCAATGCCCGGCGGCTTCGGCGCATCATCGAGTCGGTCGGATGGCCGGGTTCCGACGTGGTCGGTTCTGACGGAGCAGAGGCGGCCTGGCTGATACTCCAGCACGCGATCTCGGAGCCCGACCTGCTCCGGCGAACACTGCCGCTTCTCACGGCGGCGGCACGAGAAGGGAAGGCGGATCCTGCGCACGCCGCCATGCTGGAGGACCGGATCCGATTCTTCGAGGGCCGCCCGCAGCGCTACGGCACTCAGCTCGATTGGGACGCCGAAGGGAGTCTCTCACCGGGCGGCGTGGAAGATCCGCACAAGCTTGCCGAACGCCGCGACGCGGTCGGCCTCCCGCCGCTGGAAGAACAGATCGAGGACGCTAGGAGCCAGGCGGCTGCCGAGGGACAAACACCTCCGGCAGACTATCAAGCGTACGCAGACGCCCGCGACAAATGGGCGGCCAATGCCGGGTGGCGCGCCGGCCGTTAGCTCCACTCCGGATCGTAGCCTTCCGGCAGCGGAGTCCCGATTCCCGCGGCCAACAGCGGTGCGCGCGTGTGCGTGACATCCCGGAGGCTCGAACAGTACCTTCGAGGTTGTCCTCTGAAACGTTCGCGCCTTCGTTGCCCCCGCCGGTCAGGAGGATCGGGTCATGTCCCGCCCGGAACCCGCACTCACGCACCCCGGTCCTCCATCGATTGTCGATGAGTTCGAGGTTCCGTACGTCGTCAGGGTCTCGGTATCGTGAGGCCAAGTCCCTCCGTGTCCCCCAGGGCACGCATCGCGGCGCTGGCCCGTGATGACAAGTGGTTTCTGGGGGGGCTGGACGGCGTGGTTTGGGCGCCGCCGTTCCCGCGCCGGCTGCACCGGCCGGGGTTCTGGGATCCCGTGCACGTGCTGCAGCACGAGGTCGGTCCGGGGTTTTCGGTGGCGCTCGTGCGTCCCGATGGGCGGGAAAACCCCCTCCGTGGAGCGAGGCGGGGGCCGGGCGGCCGTGAGTCGGCCGCGCTCAGGTGGCGGCCCGGGCGGTTGGACGCCGCGTGGTTGGATGAGCGAGGCGTCCTCGTCGAGGAGCGGCGCCAGGTGTTGCCGGGCGGAATCCTGGAATCGTCCTGGCATATTCCCCGCGGATTCGAGGGTCACCTGGTCGGCTTCACGGCGCAGCCGGCCGACGCGACCTGTGCGGCGGTGTCCACGGAAGGCGGCGTGGGCTGGACGCGGACCGTGTCGGACCGGCGCGGGCAGGAACTGGTGCTGCGCATGGAGCTCGGGGGCTCGGTTTCGCCTGCGTGGAGGAGCATCGCGGCGTCCGAGGGGCGTAGCGAGCCCGAATGGCGGCATTCGCCGTTTGCGGAAGGCGGGATTGGAACCCCCGCGACCGCCGATCACGCGTCCGGCACCGTAGGAGAAAGCGCGGGCTTCGACCCTGTGTCCGGCGCGGGCGCTGCCTTCGTGTCCAGACCCGATGGGGCACTGCACTCCGAAGTGGACGAAAGCCGATCCGGGTGGATCTGGATCGCCGTCGCCCTTCCGCTGGCGGGGATCGACGACGGCAATTCGCCGACCATCAGACTGACGCTCAGGCCGGATGGTGCCCAATCCAGAAGCGCGGCTTCGCAATTGCCGACGCACCAGCCCACCTGGGAATCCTTCTTCGCCGATTTCCCTCATTTCCGGTGTGGTGATCCATACCTCGACCGCTACTTCGACTACCGCATCTACGGCCTGGGCCTGAACCGCGTCGAGGGTCGATGGGACCCGATCCGGCACCCGGCCATCGCCGAGGGCCCGGAGTACTTCCACGTGCCGATCACCTACAGCGCGCAGTGCCACATGATGGAGATGCGCTGGCGCAGAGGCGGGCGGGAGGCGTGGGGCTCGCTGTTGAACTTCGTCGACAACCAGAAGCCCGACGGCTCCTTTCACGGTCGGCTCTATCCCGAACGCCTCGAGGGAACCGACTTCTATCACGCCAACTGGGGCGACGCGCTGCTCGCGGTCGACGACATGCAGCCCGATGCGGCGGCGCTGGGGCGCTGCTACGAGGGACTGTCGCGCTACGCCGGCTGGCTGACGGCGGCGCGCGACCCGGAGTCGTCGGGGATGTTCACGGTCACAAACCACTTCGAGACGGGACAGGAGTACATGTCGCGGTACATGGCCGTGGACGAGGAGGCCGACGTGGCGGGATGGCGTCCCCGGCTCCGCCTCAAGGGGATCGACGTCACGGTGTACGCGCACCAGTTGTTCCGCGCCCTGGGGTCGGTGGCGCGGCGTCTGGAACGGCCGGGCGACGAGGCCGAATGGCGGGGGCTCGCGGACCGTTGCTGGGAGGCGATCGACGAACGCATGTGGTCGGCGGAGGCTCGGCTGTTCACCGACGTGGACGGGCGCACCGGCGAACGTACCGGCGTGAAGGCGGCGGTAGGGTTCTACCCGCTGCTCACCGGACGCGTGGGCCGTGCCCGCCTCGACGCCCTGCTTGACCACCTCGAGGATCCCGCCACCTTCGGCACCCCCTTCCCCCTGCCGTCGTCCAGCGTGGACGATCCGCGCTTCTCTGCGGAGGGCATCTGGCGCGGAAAACGCCGCAACTGTCCCTGGAACGGACGGGTGTGGCCGATGACGACGAGCCACGTGATCGAAGGGCTGCTACGCTGCTGGCGCGGCGGCAGCGAGCGGGCCGGCAGGCTCGCGGCCGACATGCTCATCCGCTTCGCGCGCATGATGTTCACGGATGGCGATCCCGGCCGGCCCAACTGCTTCGAGCACTACAACCCGTACACGGGTCGCGCCTGCCACTTCCGGGGCATCGACGACTATCAGCACTCCTGGATCATCGATCTGATGGCGCGCGGATTCGCCGGGCTTCACGTGGATGCGTCGGGCATGGAGGTGAGGCCGCTGCCGGATGGTCCCGCCCGCGTGTCGCTGGGGCCGGTTATCGCGCGAGGCCGGACGCTGCATGTCGAAGTGGAACCCGGGGGAGTGAGCGTCTCCGTGGACGGCGAACAGTTTGGAGGATCGCGTAGCGAGCCCCTGCGGGTGCCGTGGGCTCCGTGAGCCGCGCCGGGCAGGGCGTCGTGCTGCGCGGCGTGGGGAAGCGTTTCGGCGATGTCGTGGCTCTGGAGCCGATGGACCTCGAGGTCCGGCCCGGAGAGCTGATGGTGCTGGTGGGGCCATCGGGATGCGGCAAGAGCACGCTGTTGCGCCTCATCGCCGGGCTCGAGGCACCCACCTCGGGAGAGGTGTGGATCGGCGGACGGCGAGTGGACGATGTCGAGCCGGGCGCGCGCGACGTGGCGATGGTGTTCCAGAGCTACGCGCTCTATCCGCACATGACCGTCGCCCGGAATCTCGGCTTCGGCCTGCGCGTGCGCGGAACGCCGCGCGCGGAGCTCGAGCGGCGCGTCGCGGAGACCGCCGCCGCACTCGGGCTCGGGGACTTGCTGGAGCGGAAGCCCGGCCAGCTTTCGGGGGGTCAGCGCCAGCGGGTGGCTCTGGGACGCGCCATGGTGCGCGATCCGGGCGTGTTCCTGTTCGATGAGCCGCTCTCGAACCTGGACGCGGAGCTGCGCCTGCGGACGCGCGACGAAATCGCCGCCCTGCACCGGCGCCTCGGTACAACCATGGTCTTCGTGACCCACGACCAGGTGGAGGCGCTGTCGCTGGGCCAGCGGGTCGCGGTCATGGATCGCGGCCGGCTGCAGCAGGTGGGCACGCCGGATGAGGTCTACCGGCGACCGGACAACCTGTTCGTCGCGGGCTTCGTTGGGTCGCCGCCCATCAATCGGATGCCGCTGTCCCGCGATGACCGGGGACGCCTTGCAGGCGGTCCGTTTGCGCTTGCGGGGCCGCCGGACCTGAGTCGGGCCACGCTGGCGGTAAGGCCGGAGGATCTCGCGGTCGCGGGACCGGGCGAGGCTGATGGCGACGCGTCCGGTGGCTCGACTCGGACGGGCGACTTCCGGGCAACGGTGCTTCGCGTGGAGGCGCTGGGCAGCGAGCAGCGCGTGCATCTGGACGGTCCGCGCGATGCCGCCTGGGTGGCGCGCGCATCGCCTGCGCTGCGGGTTGCCTCCGGCGACCGGGTGAGCGTTTCCGTCGATTGGGAGCGCAGCCACCTGTTCGGCCCGGATGGCCGCCGCGAGGAGGGCGTGCCGAGACCGGCGGAGCGGGGGGTCTCGCGATGAGGAGCAGGCGGTGGCAGGACCTCGTGCTGGCCACTGTCGTCCTCGCGACGCTCGTTCTCATGGCGGCCTGCTCTTCCGGCGAACCAGGCACCACGTTGCGCGTGGCGCTCTGGGCCGGGGGCCACGAACTGGAGATCGAGCGGCAGGTGGCCGACCGCTACGAGGCGCTGCACCCCGGCGTGCGGGTCGTGCTCGAGTCGGCCCCCAACGGATACGAAGAGCGGCTGCTGACCTCGATCGCGGCCGGGCGGCCGCCCGACGTCTACCTGCTCGATTCGCCCGACATCCCCACCTTCGTGGAGCGCGGGCTGGCGCTGGATCTCACGCCCTACGGCGAGGCGCTCGGTTTCCGGCCGGATAGCGTCTTCGCGCAGGTGGCGGACGCGTTTCGCCGGGGCGAATCCATGTTCGCGCTGCCGAAGGACTTCACGCCGATGGTCCTGTACGCGAATCGGCGGGTGCTTGCGGCCGCGGGGGTGGAAGATCTGCTGCCGGTCGCTTCGGCGCCCACGCCCGGCTGGACTTGGGCGGACTTCCGGCGGGCCGCGGAGGAAGTCGTCACCGACGCCGACGGCGATGGCCGGGCGGACGTGTTCGGGTTCGACTTCCCGCGCAACCTGTACCAGTGGATTCCGTTCGTGTGGTCGGCGGGAGGCGACATCCTCGCGCCCGGCGGCAGCGGGACGGCGGGGTATCTGGACGGACCCGGAGCGCTGGAAGCCTACCGCTTCCTCACGGGCCTGGCGGAGGATGGCCTCACCCCGGGAGCGCAGTTCGTCCAGCAGGGAGATCCGGCGCGCGAAGCGCGCTTTGCGTCGGGGGGACAGGCGTTTCTCCTCTCTGGCCACTGGACGCTTCCGGTGTTCCGGGACCTGGTGCAGGCCGGCGCGCTGGACCTGGCCATCGTCCCCATTCCGCACCATCCCTCGCGGGCAGCGGCAACCAGCGTGCTCTACGCCTCGGGGTGGGCCGTGCCGCCCAACGCGCCGAACCTGCGCCGGGCGATCGACCTGGCCGGGTTCCTCGCCTCGCCCGCAGCGCAGCGCATCCGGGCGCGGTCGGGGCTGGCTATTCCATCCCGGATGGATGTGGCGGCCGAGATCGCCGCTGCGGACGGGACGGGGGTCGAGGACGCGTTCATCGCGCTGGTGGAGGGCGCGCGCATGACGTGGGGCGCCCGCGTGCGGGACTTCTCCCGCATCGAGGCGCTGGCGGTCGAGATCATGGACCGCCGCCTGGTGCGCGGGGAGGCGCTTGCATCGAGTGCTGCGGACGTCGCCCGCCGCATCGACGCGGAGTTCGGGTGGTGAGCGGCGTGGCTGTGCGTCAGCCGGTTCTGGACTCCCTCGCCGCCGTCGTGCTGGCGGCCGGCCTCGCGCTCGTCCTGGTCGTGGCCGCGGGCCGGGTGGAAAATGCGCGGGTCGGCGCGGCCGAAACCGAGGCGCGCATGGCGGCCGCGCTGTGGGAGCAGGAGGGGGGCGGCGCCGATGCCGTGGCCGGTCTGCTCCGCGAGCGGGCGACGATCACCGGCGCTGACGCCGGTGGCGCCGAGTCCGGACCGGGGGCGTACGCCTACGAGGCCGGCGCGCTCGACCCCGCTGTCTGGATCGTGGTCGCGCCGGATGCAGCGGATGGTCCCCGTGGTGCTCTCCCGGTCACAGCCATCGCCATCGCGCTTGCGGGTCTGATGGTTGTCACGGGGTGGGTTCTGGGCCGGCGCCGCGGGCCCACGCGCACGCGCTACCCGGTGGGCATCGCGTTCTTCTCCCTGGGCTGCATGGGCCTGACGGCGGTCGCCGCCGGACGGTGGGCGGATGGCGAACTCAGGTCGCTGAGCGCCGGTACCGCCGCACAAGGCGCTCGCGCCATCGAAATCGCCCTGGCGACTGGCGCGGGTCCGGACGGGGCCGCTCGGGTCGCTCAGCTCCCGTGGGCGCAGGACCCGTCGCTCGACTCTCCGACCGAGCAGTGGACCATGCCGGCCGCGGTCGCTGCAGCCATCGCCGCCTCGCCCGAACGAGGCGCCCCGACGGCCTCCACGACGCTCTCCGCGATGCCCGAACGCGATGTGGAGACCGTCGCCCCGCCATCACCCACCGCTCAGGACGCTTCCGCGGGTACACCCGCCATCGCGCCGCACACGGTGGAAGCGGACGGCGCCACCTGGCACGTGGCCCGCACCGCCGACATCCACGTCGCTTTCCTCGGATACGAGCGCACGGCGTCTCCCACCCTCGCGCTGGCGGCGGCGGGCGGGCTTGCCGGCCTGTTGGTGGTCCTCGTCCTCCACCTCGTGCAGCTCGCATCCCGCCCCCGCGCCTTGCGCCGAACCCTGGCCGCCTGGGGGCTCCTCGCGCCGGCAGCAGCCCTCATCCTCGCCTTCACCCTCGGGCCGCTCCTCTTCTCGCTGTGGATCTCGCTGCACGAATGGCGTCTCATCGACCCCGTGCCCCTCTTCCTCGGTTTCGACAACTACGCGGCGCTGCTCCGCGACCGGGAGTGGTGGTCGGCGATCGGGAACACGGCGCTGTTCACGCTGCACGTGCCCGTGGCGATGGCCATCGCCCTCGCTCTCGCGATCCTGACCCGGGGATCGAGGCGCGCGCTGCGCTGGGCCCGGCTCGCCCTGTTCCTCCCCGGCATAACGAGCGTGGCGGCGATTGCGGTGGTCTGGAAGTGGCTGCTGAGCGACCAGTACGGGCTGGCGAACCGGGGTCTCGAGCGCGCCGGACTCGGGTCCGTCCCGTGGCTCACGTCACCCGACACCGCGCTCGCAAGCCTCATGATCATCGGCATCTGGATGGTCGTGGGCTATCAGATGGTGGTCTTCCAAGCGGGCCTCGCAGCGATCCCGCGCGACTGGTACGACGCGGCCCGGGTCGACGGCGCGGGGCCGTGGCAGCGCTTCCGCCACATCACGCTGCCCGGCCTGCGCCACACCCTCTTTTTCGTGCTGGTCACGTCGATTATCGGCTCCTTCCAGGTCTTCGGGCTCGTCTACGTGATGACCGAGGGCGGCCCGCTGGGCGCCACCGATGTCGCCGTATATCACATCTACCGGGAGGCGTGGGAGTTCCTCCAGTTCGGCAACGCGGCCGCGATGAGCTGGCTCCTGTTCGCCGTCGTGTTCGCCGCCACCTGGCTGCACTTCCGCTTCCTCGATGCGCGCCGAGCCCATGACTGACGGCGCCGTCGTACCCCGGATGGCCCGCGGGCTGCTGCTCGCCGGGGCGTGTCTCGTCATGGCGTCGCCCTTCCTGTGGATGGGGCTGACGAGCCTGATGGGACAGCTCGAGGTCTTCTCCGGCGGGAGCATCCTGCCGCAGGCGCCTCGCTGGTCGAACTATCCGGAGGCGCTGACGGCGCAGCCCTTCGGGCGCTACTTCCTGAACTCGCTGGTGTTCGCGACCGCGGTGGCGGCGGGCCAGGTCGCGACCTCGGCTGGCGCCGGATACGCCTTTGCCCGGCTCGACTTTCCGGGACGCGAGGGCCTTTTCATGCTCTTCCTGTCGACGATGATGGTGCCGGCGGTCGTCGTCCTCATCCCCCGCTTCCTCGTGATCGACGCCCTCGACTGGATCGACACCTATCAGGGGCTCATCTCCACCGAGCTGGTCTCGGTGTGGGGCATCTTCCTCATGCGACAGTACTTCCGGACCGTGCCCCGGGAGCTGGAGGACGCGGCGCGCGTGGACGGCGCCGGGCACCTGCGCATCTTCTGGAACGTCGCCCTGCCGCTCGCGAAGCCCGCCGTGGCCACGCTCGCACTGTTCGCGTTCGTCGATGCGTGGAAGAACCTGCTCTGGCCGCTCCTGGTCACGCGGTCCATGGAAATGCGCGTGGTCGAGGTGGGGATCGCCGCCTTCCATTCGACCTACGAGATCAACTGGCCCTACCAGATGGCGGCCGGCGTCGCCGCGGTCCTGCCCATCGCGCTCCTGTTCCTGTTCACCCAGCGGTACTTCGTGAGGGGGATTCAGTTGGAGGGGATCAGGTAGCGTGGGGCGCGCGCCGATGCTCTTCGTCCGCATGCGTTGGATGGGATGATGCGCGTTGGAGCCTTGGAGGCACGTCGATGGGCCGGCCTGGTGTTCGCAGCCGGGCCCGACGAGGGCATCGGTCTCCGCCTCGTCTTCACCACGCCGGACGGCCAGCGCAGGGACCTGGAGGACTGGTACTGGATGGTCTGCCGGGTCGGTCCCCACGCGCCGGACGGCAGCTACGCGCGCATGGAGTTCGATCTCGCGGCCGAGCCGTCGCCCGCCTCCCGCCCCCGGGAGAGTACGCTGATTCTGGAGTGGTCGCGCCGGGAGGAGGCCGTGGCGCTGCGGGCAGTGGCGCGGGCGCGGGGCCGAGTGGAGCTGGTGGGCGACGATCCCTGGGGATGGCACGCACGATGGGAGAATGCGCCCGACGGCTGGCGTGCCTCACTCCGACGCGTGGAGGTCGCCGCGGCTTTCGAGCCTTCCGCGGATGGGCGGGTGGCCACGGTGGTCGCCTGGGAGCCGAGAGAGATGCCGTCCAGATCCGCCACGGCGCCAAATCGCCACCGGTCCGCTTCGGCCGCCATGGCCCGCGCCCGACGCCTTCTCCCCGGGCTGGACAGTTGGATCGACGAAGCGCACGCCGACTGGGACCGGCGCCGGCCTCGTTCGTCAGGAGCCGCGGAAGGGCTGGTGGAAGCCGTCACCGACAACCTGATGTGGACTGTCCTCCTGCAACCGGAAACCGGCCGCCTCTACGCCCCGGCCGGCCGCCGCTGGATCTTTCCGACGCCCAAGGATCCAATACCGGGGGACGGCGAACCGGAGGAAGGCGCCCCGCAGGACGGCGAACCGGGGGACCGCGGATCGCACGACAGCGGATCGCAGGACAGCGCACCGGGAGACAACGCGCGGGACGGCGACCTAGCTCCCGACGACTGGACCATCTTCGGGTGGGATTCCTTCTTCAACGCCCTCGAACTCGCCACCGTGTCGAGCCGCCTGGCCTGGGACGCTCTCCTGACGGGGCTCGAATCGCGCTACCCGAACGGCAACGTGCCCAATTGGAGGAGCCGGCACGCCGGCACGCCCGACCGCTCCCAGCCGCCGGTCGGATCGTTCGCGGCGCTGAAGCTCCACCACGTGTGCCCCGATAAGGACGCGCTGGCCGCCGCGTGGCCCGGGCTGCGCGCGTGGAGCGACTGGTGGACGGCCGACAAGCGTGGACGCCCGCGCCGTGAGGGACTCACGCCGGGACTGTTCGCCTGGGGCTCGGATACGGCGGCGGTTCCGGAACGCGAGCAACTCCCCGAGTGGGAAGTGGGCGCCAGCGGCCACCAGCGCGCGGCGTGGGAATCGGGCCAGGACGACCTGCCGCTGTGGGAAGAGGCGCAGTGGGATCCGGAGCGGGAAACCCTCGCCATGTCCGCCGTCGACCTCTGCAGCTACCGCGCCCTCGACCTCGAGTGCCTGTCACGAATCGCCCGCATCCTGGGCGATCCGACGGCCTCGCGACAGCTCGCGGACGAGCGCCACCGCCTCGTCGCGACGATGAACCGGGTGCTGTGGTCCGAGACTGCCGGTCTCTACCTCGACGAGCTGCCTGCGGGTCGGTCCCCGCGCGTGGCGGCGTCGAACTTCCTGCCATTGACAGCGGGCGTGCCGTCGGCGCGTCAGGCGCGGCGCATGGTTGGCGTGCTGCGCGATCCCGCTCGCTTCTGGGGAGAATGGGTGCTGCCCACGATTGCGCGCGACGACCCCGCGTTCGACGACCAGCAGTACTGGCGCGGCTCCATCTGGCCGCCCATGAACTACCTCGTGCTCCAGGGACTGCGCCGCTACGGGTTCGGCGAACTGGCCGGCTCGCTCGCGTGGAGGGGCGCGCTCATGTTCCTGGCCGACCGCCGGCGCACCGGGTTCTGCCGCGAGAACTTCGACGCGCGCAGTGGCCGGGGACGTGGTCACCGCTTCCAGAGTTGGGGGCCGCTCTTCGCGCTTGGCGCCATCGAGGAGTTCGTCAATGCCTGCCCCTGGCGCGGACTGCGCATCGGCTCCCGGCTGCCCGCGTTTGTTGGCTGCAAATCGAGACGGGACGCCATGACCGAAGTCGGAAGCGGCGGCTCTCAAGCTCCGGTCTGGGCCCGCATCGAGGGACTCCGCGTGGCGGGTCGGCCGCGGACGGTTGAGTTCTCACGATAGAGGTCGCACCGTTATCCGGTGCGTACCGGTCTAATTCATGGGTAATTGACCCGCTACGCACCGTTTTTCGTTGCGCCTGCCGTGAGCAGGGCCAGCGTCCCGACCGGGACAACGCCGACCGCCTGGCCGGGCTGGCGCTGGTGGTCGAGATGCTGCTCCGGTGGCTGGACACGGACATCATCGAGGAATGGCTCACCGGGGCGAACGCCCACCTGAACGGAGCCACCCCGTCGTACTTCATCCAGCGGAGCCAGTTGGCAGAAGTGGTCGGAGCGGTGGAAGCCATGAAGTCCGGCGTCTTCGCCTGATCCTGGCTCTGTTCTGGCGCGTCTTCCCCTGGGATCCGGACGTGATGGAGGGACGCCTGTTCTCTCCGTCCTTCGTCCCGCCGACCACTGGTCGGGGGCGCTTCGACCTGCCGGTATCCTGTTCTTCCGTGCTCTACGTGGCCGAATCGCCTGAACATGCGATTGCGGAGGCCATCCAGCCCTGGCGCAACCGCCCTCTGCGCCGACCCCACCTGTTGCGCGCCGGGCGTCCCCTGGCGCTGGTCGGGGTGCAGATGCCGTCAGAGGCGGCGTCGGGGCTGGCCGACCTCTGCCAACCGGACGTTCTCGGCCGCCTTGGATTGAGTGCGGATCGAGTTGCCTCACGCCATCGGCGGCGGACCCAGGCGATCGCGGCGTCGATCTGGGACCGTGGCCACGCCGGCCTGCGGTGGTGGTCCAGCTTCCGGGGGGACTGGCACGGTGTCGTCCTCTTCACGGCCCGCACGAACGCAGGCGTGCGCTTCGGCAGCCCCGAGGTGCTTTCGGCGGAGAACCGGGCGCTTCAGGAGGCGGCCGCGGCGCTCGGTATGCCCGTGGCGATCTGAGGGGATAAGCGTCAGGCCATCTGCATGGTGCCCCGTCTGGCAGATTCCGGGGTGCCGCTACCGCCGGCTACGCCAACGCCGCCCTCAACGCCGCCAGATACTCGTCGCTCAGGCCGTCCATCTCGAACAGGGAAACGCCTACTGCCCCGGCGGACCTGGCCGTCCTCACCGCCTCGGCCAGTTGCGCGGGATCCAGCGACGGAAGATAGAGCCCCGCGCAGAGAGGCGTGCCACCTCGCCTCGCGAGAGCCGCGACCCCCTCCCTCACCCCATCCCCGATCCACGCGATGTCCTCCAGGTAGAACCCCTGGTAGAGCATCGGGAAGAAGCGGTCCAGAGGCCATTCGTCCCACGACTGCCGCACCAGCGTGCGGGCAATGGTTGGCGTCGGGAAGACGGCCGCGGTGATCGGCTTGCCGTGCCGGTGCACCGCCTCGGCGAGTCCCCGCACGGCTCCCGTCACGCTGTCCCACCGGAACCGGCGCCAGGCCTCGTCGGCCGGGGGGTCGGCAATCTCGAGCAGATCCCGTCCATCGACAGCCGCGAACTGCTCCCGGCACACGCCGCAGTAGCGCCTCTACGGAGAGAAGAATCACGGCAGGAAATCGTCTAACTACTT